>JAKALI010000036.1 GCA_021813195.1 Pseudomonadota bacterium | reverse complement strand
ACACGCGGTGCCGCGGGCACGAGACAAGATGATCATTGACCATGCCGATCGCTTGCATATGCGCATAAGTCGTCACCGGGCCCACAAAGTGAAACCCACATTTTTTGAGGGCACGCGAAATGCGCAGTGAGAGTGCGTTGGATGCGGGAACGTCACTCAGTTGCACGTAGCTATTGATGATGGGTCCATCTTCCAGATGCGACCACAGGAACGAGGCAAGCGTGGTGCTCTCGCGGAGCGTAAGATAGGCGCGAGCGTTCAAAACCGCGCCTTCGATTTTGGCGCGATTGCGGATGATCCGATCATTCCGCATCAGCCGCGCGATGTCGCGGGCGCCATAGCGGGCGATGCGCTCCGCATCAAAGTCGTCGAAGGCGTCTCGGAACGCCTCGCGCTTCTTCAAGATTATGAGCCACGACAGTCCAGCCTGGAAGCCCTCCAAAATGAGCTTTTCGAAGAGGCGGCGATCCTCAGTGAGCGGCAGGCCCCATTCGCTATCATGATAGCGTGCATAGATCGGATCGGCGATGCCGGGCCACGGACAGCGCTCCATCGACGCCATCATGTGGTCGCCTCGCGCGCGGCCTCAGCCACGAGATTGCGGTCGGCAGCGCTGATGCGCACGCCAACGCCGCCAGCCGTGAGCGCAATACCCTTCGCCTCGAATTCAGCAACGCGGTCGAGACGCAGGAGTGCCAAGCCGTGCGGGCCAGCAACCGTTCCGAGGCGGCCGATCGTTACCTCTCCCGCCATGACGTTGGGCCGGCCACCCGGCAGGGCTTCATCGGCCTCCACGCGCACGACACGTTTGCGCACGACGGTCTTGTGCTGCATGCGCGCCACGATTTCCTGGCCGACGTAGCAGCCTTTCGTGAACGAGACGCCGTGAAAAAGATCGAAGTCGGCTTCGTGCGGGTAGGCGTCGCCAAAATCATAATCGCGTCCGCCCTCGGGCACGCCGAGTGCCACACGGTGGGCATGATAGGCGGCCTCCGAGGAGGTCCCGCCAAGGCCCGCGCCGGCCGTGACCATGCGCCAGCCGAGGGCTGGGTGACGAGGGTCCTGATAGCTCACGGCACCGGGCGGCGCGGCGGGCGTCGCGCCACCCCAGCCAGCGATGATGATGAAGCGGTCACAGGCATGCCTGATGCGCACATCGGCGCGCAGCTTGTAGAGATTGAGCCGCTTGATGAGATCCTCGGCGCGGTCGCGCGCGACATCAAGCAGCAGCTCACCATTCGCTTTGACGATGAGAAATTCAAACAAGATCTTGCCCTGGGGCGACAACAGCCCAGCATGAACTGCCGTGCCTTCGGCGAGGTGCGACAGGTCGTTCGTGACGAGCCCCTGGAGGAGCTTGAGTCCGTCCGGTCCCGTGACGACGATAGCCCCGCGATCGGTCAACTGTGCCATAAGCGGCATGGGCTCTATTCCGGCCGAGTTTGTCTCACTTATCATCGGTCATGGACGTGGCTGTGGAACAGGGCGTAGCTAGGCGGGTTTGATGGGCGAAGCAAGAGCGTGCGCGCGCCCTTCCCGGAACAGGCGAAGAGGTATCTGAACCATGAGCGTTTCTTTCGACCTCTTGATCCGTGGCGCGACGGTCGTCAACCACGACGGAACGGGCGAGCGCGACATCGGTATTCGCGGCGGACGCATCGCGGCGCTCGGTCAATTGGCGTTGGCCCCGGCGGCGGAAACGATCGAGGCTCAGGGACTGCATATCCTGCCCGGGGTGATCGATACCCAGGTTCATTTCCGCGAACCCGGTCTCACGCATAAAGAGGACTTGCTGACCGGCAGCCGCGGGGCAGTCGCCGGTGGCGTGACGACAGTCTTTGAGATGCCCAACACCGTGCCGCTGACCACGACGGCCGAAAGGCTTGCGGAGAAAGTCGCCGCTGCGCGTCACCGCATGTACTGCGACTTTGCCTTTTTTGCCGGTGGCACGCGCGACAACATCGATGATATTCCTCGCCTCGAGCGCCTGGAGGCTTCAGCGGGAATCAAAGTGTTCATGGGATCGTCCACGGGCGATTTGCTGGTCGATGACGAACCATCACTCGAGCGCATTATCGCGAAGCTCACTCGACGTGCGTCCTTCCACGCGGAGGACGAGGCGCGTCTTAAAGAGCGTATGGGGCTGCGAGTCGCCGGCGATGCAGCCTCCCATCCCGTCTGGCGCGATCCGGAAGCGGCTTTGCTGGCGACGAAGCGGCTCGTTGGTCTTGCGGAAAAGTTCGGCAAGCGTGTGCATGTGCTGCACATCTCGACGGCAGAGGAGATGGATTTCCTCGAGCAGCACAAGGAGTGGGCGAGTGTCGAGGTGACACCCCATCATCTGACCCTGTGCGCGCCGGAATGCTACGAGCGGCTTGGTACGTATGTGCAGATGAACCCGCCCGTGCGCGATCAGCGCCACCGGGACCGCATCTGGAAAGCGCTTGCCGACGGAGTGGTCGACATACTTGGTTCCGACCATGCGCCTCATACGCGCGAGGAGAAGGATCACCCATATCCCGGCTCTCATTCCGGTATGACGGGCGTCCAGACACTCGTTCCCATCATGCTGGACCACGTGAACGCCGGCCGATTGAGTCTGGAGCGGCTCGTCGATCTGACGAGCCACGGACCTCAGCGGTTATTCGGCATTCGCGGTAAGGGGCGCATCGCCGTCGGCTGGGATGCAGACTTGACGATCGTCGATTTGAAGCGGCGCCAGACGATCACCAATGCTTGGATCGAAAGCCGCGTCGGGTGGACGCCATACGACGGCGTGACGGTCACGGGCTGGCCGGTGGGCACAATTGTGCGGGGCATGAAGGTAATGTGGGAGGGTGAACTTGCACCGGCCGGCCGCGGCGAGCCGGTACGTTTCTATGAGGGCGCACCTTAATCAAGCAGTCGGCGCAAGCCCGGTCATGGACGCGCGGATTTTGTGAGCCGCACGGCGTCTGGCTGCTGACGGCAGCGCGCATGGCCCGCCAGAGTTCATTCCCCAGGAGAGAATCCTCGGGGGTCGCCGCATCCGGCGTCGCCATGAGCGCTGTCACGTGAGCCGCTTGCAGCGGCATGATCTTCGGGCCGGACCGCAGAGCGTCGACGACGATGGTGTAAGTCCGGCGGTAAAGCCAAGTCGAAAAGGCGGCCTCGCCGCGAAATGGGCGGAGCGTTTTGGCGAGTTCTAGGCTTCTAGGCAGACGTCGTGGCTGGCATCCCGCGCAAGCAGGTACGAACCCTAAAAAGACGCGAAGCGAGCGCATGGATGTGGTCGTGAAGGCATTCGAGCAGACACGCGAACGCGGATCGATCGCCCGCGGCCGGCGCGCCGGATCAAGAATCGTCGCTGTCTCATTCCTGGCTCACGCCGCTCTCCGTCGCCTGGAAGTCCCTCCGAATCGGGCCGACGTCGGATCGACCAACGTCAAGTGGTTTTCCTTAGGGGATCGGTCGTCGTTTCTTGATTGCGCGTTGAGCGAGGCTATCAGGGTTTGCAGGGGTAGCCCGTAAAAATGCAGTGCGTCGTTCCTTCGCTGGTAATGCAGCGCTCATCGGTGGTCTCGGCT
Organism: Pseudomonadota bacterium; assembly: GCA_021813195.1. Next base: position 12,769 of record JAKALI010000036.1, on the reverse strand, counting down.
GCACCCCAGTTGCTGAATGCTGGCCCCAGGCCCGTGGTCGCGCGTACCTGCCGGCGCCAGTTCGCCCGCGCTTTGGTTTTCGCCAGCCAGACGAAGCGGGCAGGCTCTCCGCGCGCCGAGATCGCCGTGTCACTGCATGTCTTGGCGGCCGCCGGCGTGGCAGCGGGGCCGATCAGGATCGTGGCGAGGGCGCAGAGAAATGAGCGCGGGACGGACATGGCATCTGGCTCCGGGTCGGACTCGGCTCTTCAAACCTATCCGAGATCGCCCGCGCGGCTCAACGCGTATACGCGTCATGCGCGTCCCGCATGCCGCGACAAGGCTCCATCAGAATTGCCGAATCCAGTTGATGGTCGCATAGGGGCGCGGATCCTCGTCACCGCCGTGCTGGAAGGATCCCCCCGAAACGCCAGCGGAGGCAGAGATTTCGCCGCCTGACCACTCGTAGCGTAAAAAGATCCCGGCGCGCGTGTAGTCGATGAGGTCGCGGACGTCGTCCTGTCCTGTCCGCTCATCGAGCCGCCGCGGCGCGCACGCTCCGCCGGTCCGCCAGCCCAGTTCGCAGTCGCTTTGCGCATTAAGATCAATCCACGCTTCAATGCCGCCGGACCAACCCCGCCACATGCGTGCCCCAAACCGCGCGCGTGCCGAGCGTGTGTCGTGGGCGGTGTTCCACGAGACGTCGAGAGCGGAAAATCCCGACCTGCCGAGATCGACCCACAACTCGAGCACGCCTTTGAAGCCATAGTCCACTCCACTGGCGGCATTTTCGGGGTCGGTTGGATTTATGAGGTGGCCGACGGTCGAAACACCGGCGAAGACTTTCGCCGTGAGGGGTCCCCACTTGTCGAGGTAACCAATGAGCGCGTCAGCGAAGTAGACCTGTGCAGCGAAATTTTGAATGAGCGGTTGGTCGGTCAGACTGCGATTGCCCGAGTAGGTGTAGAGGCCATATCCCGTCGCGGCGCGCAGTCTCAATCCGGGCTCGTGGATATGCCCATAGGGCGCTACAGTTGCTCCGCCGTAGACAAGCCCATTACCCGGCGCAACGTCCAGTCCGGTCCAGACTTCGCGCCATTTCCACACCTCGCGCCAAGAGGTGGTTTCTCTGGCTTTTTGCGCGATGTCCTGAGCCGCGGCGCGCGGGGATAGGCCCGACCAGAAGCAGGCGATCACAAGCAACAACGCCGCGATCGGCCGCGACCGAACCGTGCGTGATACGCCCACTCCACCGGACACGTGACGCCCCCGCATCAAACGCAACGGGAAATGCAACAAGTCCGATCAGTAAGCGCCTGCGCCAGCATTTGGTCAACACGATGTTAACCAAAAAATCCTATCCCAATCATTGAGTTGCGATGGCTAATTAACCCAACCTTGGGTTGTAAGCAGACGCGCGGAGAAGTTGGTTCACATTGCGGTGAGGGCAGTTCAGTTGGGATGAAATTGCCTGACTTCGACCAAATATGATCTTCATCAAAGACGCCCAATGGTGCACGGTGCAGTCGGTATACGTTGTCTGATTTGGCCCCCGTAATTCTCGTCGGGTGGAACGTTGTGCCGTTCTCCAATGGTCCGTCACGTCGATCTTAGCTCGCGTTCAGAAGGAAAGTTCGTCCGATGGGCACCCCGCACTCTACGTCGCACGACTGGCTGTCACCGACGCCGCGCAAGCATGCCTATCTCGATCCTGCGCATTTCGATCATCGCACAGCGCTTGAGGCCTTCTCGTCGGGCCTGGGTCCGGTGAAGGCCATGGCCTTAAGCCAAATGGAGCTGCTCACGCTGACGAGTCGCCGCACGCAAGCTTATATGGCAATCCCGACGCGGCTTGCGCGCTGCCGCACGCGCCAGGACTTGCTTGAGGAGCAGATGCGATTCTGGCATACGGCCATGGACCAATATCAGGAATCGGCGTCGCGAATATTCCAGGCTTGGTCGGACGTCTGGGGTTTCAAGGCTTTCTTGCCCATGCCGGCGGGGTCTGCTGGCGATCATCTGCAACCCGAGCCCGGAGAACAAAGCGGACTTATTCATCTGCCAGTTGCCAACCGCGCCAAGAGCGCCGACGGGGAGTCCTCGCGGCATCCCGCGCCTGCCAAAGTTCGTTGAAACCGGGCTGATCACTTCGGGCGCGCGGCGATGGCGTTCGCCAGCGTACGCGACGTGCGGCGGTGCGCAGTGCGCCCGCCCGTCCGCCCTCCTAGTTTGCCCGCCCGCGCACGATGAGGTTGATCACGAACCGCCCAGGGCGTTCAGGGCATCACGGAAACCAGCCAGCGACATCGGGATGCCAATGCCGGCCTCCTCCGTCTGAAAGATGATGAAAATCGCCGTTTTCCCGGAAGACAAGCGCTGCACCAGGTCATCTTCGATCGTAACCTGCGCATAGCAGGCGAACGTGTGGCAGCGCAGAAACGGCGCGTGGCCGACATCGACATCGTCAATCTTTAAGCCAATACCCGGCGGGAGCAACACACCCAGCGGAGCAAACACGCGAAGCACGCGCGTGCCATTCGAGAATCGCTGGAAGTAGACGGTGAGACCGACATTCTCCCGATCCTCTGCCGTCACGCTTTGCACCAATGCACAGACTTCGTTCTTCGCCCCGGGCGGTGGCGGCTTGCACACGATTTGCCAGTCCCCGTGCTGGGCCTTGACGGATCCGTCGGGGCCATCAGGGGAGACTGCCTCCTGAGCCGCTGACGGACCGGGCATCATAACAAGGCCAAGTCCGATCAGCCCGAGCAGCACCGCGAGACGGGCGCATTTCAAACTAACTCCGAATCGTTGTTGCCAAGGAGAACGAAGTGCCGGCAAAACGGAACGTGCGGCCGGAGCGTCCTGCATGCGCATGAGATGGCTGATCCTGAACAAAGCGCCCGAGCCGGGCATGAATTCGAATGACGATTCTTCCTTAACCTGCGAGCCGGTGTTGCACAGCAGCAAAAAAATGGCACCGACTGGACCGGACGCATCGGATCGACATTCAGCACCGCTCGTCGGCTTGGTATGACACGAAAGCGATGGATTTTGGACACCGAGAGCTCAAGATCGCGCGCCCGGACGCGACAAGCCGTCCGCCAAATTGTGGTTGGGCGGCGTGACATCTCAAGGCACTCTAGCGAAACTTTGACGCATAAAACTTGACTTGTTCCTTGAATGACGATTGTGGTGTCATAGACGAAGGGGAAGTTCGTCGCAGGGGGCCTCGGGCCCGCGATCTGATGGCGGTCGCTCAAATTGGCTGCCAATGAAGCGGTAGGACAATCCTGGCTGGGTGCAGACAGCGACCTGCGCGGGAACCGAGAACAGCGATAGTGCGTATGCGATCCTCGCATGCGCCAGCCTGCCGGGCGACACGATCCCCACGATGAATGAACACGGTGGCCTTTCTACGCCGGGATCTGGGGAGCGAAGCGCATGACATCGAGACTTCTGAAGCTGGTTCCAGTGGCGGCGCTCTTAGCGCTTTTCGGCATCTGGATTGATCCAGCGCTGGCCGTCGAGCCCGGCCTCGGTCAACCGTACCATGGCCAAATCGGACTGGCGGCGCCGGCTACGGAAGTCGCGCGCGACATTCATAGCTTCTATGATTTCGTCAATATCATCATCATCGCCATCGCACTGTTCGTGCTGGCTCTCTTAATCTACGTGATGGTGCGTTTTCGGGAGTCTGCCAACCCAACGCCGTCGAAGACTACCCACAATACGCTGCTCGAAGTGGCATGGACGGTGGTGCCGATCCTCATTCTCGTCGCGATCGCGATCCCGTCTTTCAAGCTGCTCATGCTGCAGTACACTTACCCCAAGCCCGATCTGACGGTTAAAGCCATCGGCAACGCTTGGTTCTGGGAGCATGAGTATCCGGATCAGGGCGGTTTCACGATCACGTCGAACATGCTGTCGGATGAGGAAGTGGCCGAGAAGAACAAGAAGGGTCTGCCGACGCCGCGGTTGCTCGCCGTGGACAACGAGATCGTCGTGCCGGTCAACAAGGTCGTGCACGTTCTCGTCACTTCGAACGACGTCATCCACAATTGGACCATTCCGTCGTTCGGCTCCAAAATCGACGCCGTTCCAGGACGCCTAACGTCGACGTGGTTCCGTGCCGAGAAGGAAGGCATTTTCTACGGCCAGTGCTCGGAGTTGTGCGGTCTCAATCATGCCTTCATGCCGATCGGAGTCCGCGTCGTGAAGCAGGAAGTCTTCGACGAGTGGGCAGGGGCGATGCAGGCCAAGGATCGCAAGCGCGCCAAGGAAATCCTCGATCGCGTCGCTCTGGAGCAGGCCGGATTGACGTCGGTCGCCGATGCATCGGCCAATTAACTCAAACTCTGTCAGCGGGCGGGATCAACGCCGTCCACGAAACCTGACAACACCGAAGCAAATCAGACGGGAAGGCTCGACCCATGGGTAGCACTGCCGCACACGCCGATCATCACGATCACGCTCCGCCATTCTTCAAGAGGTGGCTGTTTTCGACCAATCACAAAGATATCGGCACGCTCTATTTCATCTTCGCCATCGTCTCCGGCATCATCGGCGGGGCGCTATCGATCGGCATTCGCCTCGAGCTGCAAGAGCCGGGCATGCAGTATTTCTCCAACCCGCACATGTACAACGTCTTCGTGACGGGTCACGGTCTCATCATGGTGTTCTTCATGGTGATGCCGGCGACTATGGGCGGATTCGGCAACTGGTTCGTGCCGCTCATGATCGGTGCGCCGGACATGGCCTTCCCGCGCATGAACAACATCTCATTCTGGCTGTTGCCGGTCGCGCTCATGTTGCTCGTGATCTCGATGTTCGTTGAGGGGCCCACTGGTATGCACGGCGTGGGGGCTGGCTGGACCATCTATGCGCCGCTTTCAACCGCGGGCCATCCTGGGCCAGCGATGGATTTCGCAATTCTCTCTCTGCACATAGCGGGTGCTTCATCCATCTTAGGTGCGATTAACTTCATCACCACCATCTTCAACATGCGCGCGCCAGGCATGACGCTGCATAAGATGCCGCTGTTCGTGTGGTCGGTGCTGATCACGGCTTTCCTGCTTCTGCTTTCGCTGCCGGTCCTTGCCGGTGCGATCACCATGTTGCTGACCGACCGCAACTTCGGCACCACGTTCTTCGATCCTGCCGGTGGTGGCGATCCGCTGCTCTACCAGCACCTGTTCTGGTTCTTCGGTCACCCGGAAGTCTACATTCTGATCCTGCCAGGCTTCGGCATCATCAGTCACATCGTGGCGACGTTTTCGCGTAAGCCCGTATTTGGCTATCTCGGCATGGCCTACGCCATGGTCGCTATTGGCCTTGTCGGGTTCATCGTCTGGGCCCACCACATGTATGCGGCGGGCATGAAGGTGAACACGCAAGCTTACTTCGTGTTCGCAACCATGGTCATCGCGGTCCCGACGGGTGTGAAGATCTTCTCATGGATCGCAACGATGTGGGGCGGGTCAATCCAGTTCCGTCTGCCCATGATCTGGGCCTTGGGCTTCATCTTCTTGTTCACCGTCGGCGGCGTGACCGGCGTGATGCTGGCCAACGCTGGCGTCGATCGCGCGTTGCACGACACCTATTACGTCGTAGCACACTTCCACTACGTGCTGTCTCTGGGCGCTGTCTTCTCAATCTTCGCCGGCTGGTACTACTGGTTCCCGAAGATGACCGGATACATGTATTCCGAGTTCTGGGGCAAACTGCACTTCTGGACCACGTTTGTGGGCGCCAACGTCCTGTTCTTCCCGCAGCATTTCCTCGGAGCCGCCGGAATGCCGCGCCGGTATGTCGACTACCCGGATGCGTTCGCCTTCTGGAACGAGGTGTCCTCGTTCGGCTCTTACATCACTGCGGTGGGAACGCTGTTCTTCTTCATCGGTGTCGCTGCGGCCTTCCTGCGTAAGGAGAAGGCAGCCGGCAACCCATGGGGCGAAGGAGCGACGACGCTCGAGTGGACCCTGCCCTCGCCGCCGGCGTTCCACTCTTATGAGACGCTGCCGCGGATCGCGACATCGGATCGTCACTAAGCGTTGAGGTGCCGAGGCTCCAGGGCCCCGGCGCCTTCCCCATGCCTCAGCGGCGGGCGACCTGCACAGGCCGGGTCGCCCCCACGACCGCCAGGTTCGGTGGTCTTGCAGTCACCACAGCAAAGCCAGGATGGGTCCTGGGTGTTGAACGGAGCGGCCTTTTAGCATGTCAGGAGCGTCCACAAGCCCGAGCGCGGTCCATTCGGTTCGCGATGCGGCTCAGACCCTCACAGAACCGGGGGTCGGTGAGTTTATAACCCTGATGAAGCCGCGGGTCATGACGCTCGTGATCCTGACGGCACTCGCCGGCATGGTGGCTGCGCCTGGCGACCTACATCCCGTGCTCGCCCTAATCGCCATCATCGCCATCTCGATCGGCGCCGGCGCTTCGGGCGCGCTCAACATGTGGTACGATGCTGACATCGACCAATACATGGCCCGAACGGCAGCGCGTCCCATTCCTCGTGGTCGCGTGACCCCGCAAGAGGCCCTCCAATTTGGTGCGGTCCTCTCCGTGTTGTCGGTGATGACTCTTGGCGTTCTCGTGAATTGGGTCGCGGGCGCCCTACTGGCATTGACCATTGCCTACTACCTGTTCATTTACACCATGTGGCTGAAGCGGCGTACGCCGCAGAACATTGTGATCGGTGGAGCGGCCGGCGCATTCCCGCCGATGATCGGTTGGGCCGCGGTCACAGGGGACGTCAGCTTCGAGAGCCTGTTGCTCTTCTTGATCATTTTCTTGTGGACACCGCCACACTTCTGGTCGCTGGCGCTCCTGCGGTTGCGGGACTACGAACGCGTGGGCATGCCGATGCTGCCGGTCGTGGCTGGCCCCGATGCGACGCGCAATCAGATCCTCGCCTATTCAATCGTTCTGGTGCCGCTGGCCGTGGTTCCCGTGTTCATCGGGCTCGGCGGCTGGGCCTATGGCGCAGCCTCGATCGTGCTGGGCGCCGTCTTCCTGGCCCTGGCTATCAATGTTTGGCGCATCCGCGAGGGCCGCGAAGCCGATCAGGCGTGCAAGCGTCTGTTTTGGTTCTCGATCCTCTATCTTTACGTCCTGTTCGCCGTGTTGCTCACAGAGAGCGCGGTTTGGCGACTACTCGCATGAGGCCGATTTCCGACATGGTGTCGCAAGATGACAAACCCGCGAGTGCACAGGATGCGGCGGATCAAGCGCGACGGCAGCGCATGCGCTCCATCGCCATCGCAGTATGTCTGGGACTGCTCGTGATCATGTTCTATGCGGCAACGATCGTGCGTCTCGGCGGCAACGTCTTCAACAGACCCATTTGAGAGGAATCTTCTCAAAGATGACACAGACCGCACCGACATCACTCGAAGCGCGCCGCAACAAGACGGTGGCTTTGGCGTGCGTGGCTGGTGCACTCACGATGGTCGGTGCGGCCTACGCCGCTGTTCCATTGTATCAGATGTTTTGCCAAGTCACAGGATTTGGCGGCACGACCCAGCGCGCTGCCGCGCCATCGGAGACCACGCTTGATCGTACGATCACAGTTCGTTTCGATGCCAACGTGGCTCCGGGCTTCGGATGGAAATTTGAGCCTGTCCAACGCACGATCGAAGCGAAGATCGGCGAGAACGTGTTGGCCTTCTATCGCGCGACCAACACCACCGATAAACCTGTGTCGGGAACGGCGACCTACAATGTTGCCCCAGATGCCGCCGGGCTCCATTTCAGTAAAATCGAGTGTTTCTGCTTCACCGAGCAGACGCTTGAGCCGGGTGAGTCGGTTGAGATGCCGGTGTCATTCTTCGTCGATCCTGGTCTCGTCAAAGATCCCGACGCAGCGCGGATCCGCCAAATCACACTGTCCTACACGTTCTATCCGATGGCGACCAAGGGGCTGGATCGGCAGGCAGCGCGGGGAGACGGCGAGCTGGGTAAAGGCGGGGGCTGAGAGAAAAGGTGAGCGGCTGATCACGGTGCGAGACGGCGCAGATAGTCGGGACGCGGAGAGCGTTTGAAACGGGAAAGACAACCGGGCGACCGGGCGATATCAACATCTACGGGGACGAGACGGAGACGACCATGGCATCATCGCAGACCAAACATCATGATTATCATCTCGTAGACCCCAGTCCCTGGCCGCTCATGTCGGCGATTGGTGCTTTAATCACAGCAATCGGCGCAATCGCATGGATGCGTACGACGGCCGACGGTCAAGGTGGCATGTTCGGACTTCACGGGCCATGGGTGTTTCTCACTGGCATGCTGATGCTGTGCACGGTCGCCTTCCTGTGGTGGCGCGACGTCATTCGCGAAGCTCATGGCGGCCATCACACGCCGGTCGTTCAGCTGCATCTGCGCTACGGGATGATTTTGTTCATCGCCTCGGAGGTGATGTTCTTCGTTGCCTGGTTCTGGGCCTACTTCGATCACGCCCTTTTCCCTAATGACGTTTACACTATCGAGAACGTCAAAGAAGGTTTGGGTATGGTGAAACGCTCCGAACTCTTCGGTGCGCAGTGGCCTCCTGTTCCCGTTGAGAGCACCAACGCCGTAATTCCTGCGACCGGCGCGCCTGCTGAGGGCTATTTCAAGGGAACCTTCGATCCCTGGGGTCTGCCGCTCGTCAACACCCTCGTGTTGCTGCTCTCGGGCTGCACGGTGACATGGGCCCATCATGCCCTGCTGAAGAATGAGCGCGGCCAGCTCATCGTCGGTCTCGCGCTCACGGTCGGCTTGGGCGCGCTGTTCACCGTGTTGCAAGCGATTGAGTACGGCCATGCGGCGTTTACCTTCGGGGGGCACTCGTACGGTTCGACGTTCTTCATGGCGACCGGCTTCCACGGCGCCCACGTGATCATCGGCACGATTTTCCTCCTCGTGTGCCTGTTCCGAGCTATGGCTGGCCATTTCACGCCCAAGCAACACTTCGGCTTCGAAGCGGCCGCCTGGTACTGGCACTTCGTCGACGTCGTGTGGCTGTTTCTCTTCGCGTGCATTTACGTATGGGGTGCAGGCCCCAATCCGGGCGTGCATTGACGGCTTTCTCGTCGAAGCAACAATTTTGTATTGGGCGGGGGCGGCTGAAGGCCGCCCCTCTGCTATATATCATGGCGTTCGACAGAGGCTTTTTGGCTGCCACCAACGACGGAGATCCGCTCGCATGGACCAACCCGTGTCCGTCAGCCACGCTGCGGCTTATGCGCGTTGTCCGCGCTGCGGCCAAGGTTCTTTGTTTCGGCAAGTGCTCGTGCTGCGCGAACGTTGCACGCACTGCGGCCTCGACTATTCCTTCATCGATACCGGGGATGGTCCAGCCATTTTTGCCATCTTCATTCTCGGCTTCGTTGTGCTCGGCGCGGCCTTATGGTTTGAGTTCGCCGTTCTGCCGCCTTGGTGGGTTCACCTCGTTCTCTGGGGTGTCGTGACGCCGGTGCTCGCCCTTGGCCTGCTGCGGTTCTTAAAGGCGCTGCTGATCGCACTCCAGTATCGCCATAAGGCGGAAGAGGGCCGACTGCAGGAGCCTTGATAGTTATTCGATGCTGAACCGCCTCGCAGAGCGTCGCTTGCTCGTTCCTACGCTGATGGTCGCTGTCATGCTGCCGGTCCTGATCGGGCTTGGGCTGTGGCAGCTCGACCGGCGGCAGTGGAAAGAGGGCTTGCTGCGCGACCTTGCCGCCCGCGCCAAGGCTCCTCCCGTTGCCATTGAAACTTTGCTTGGCCCGGACGGCGATCTCTCCAAGCCAGCACACGATCTGGAGTATCTGGCCGTCTCCGCACAGGGGCATTTTCATCACGACAAAGAAAGCTACATCTACGCGCCCGATCCGGCATTGGGTCCCGGCGTCCACGTCGTGACCCCATTTGAGCTCGCCAGCGGGCGCATTGTCCTGGTCAATCGCGGCTTCGTTCCAGATGCCAAGCGCGATCCTGCCTCGCGTGCGGAAGGATTAGAGAGCGGGCCGACGGAGATTTATGGGCTCGTGCGGACCCTCGACGAGCCTCGCCTGTTCACGCCGGCCTATGACGCGGGCAATCGGTTGTGGTTCTGGCGCGATTACGACGGGATGATCGCGCACCATTTTAGCGCGCCACCGCCGCAACTGCGCCTCTTCCTCGACGCAACACTCGCCGCGCCGGGAGGATGGCCGCAGGGTAGCCCAACGCGCCTGGACCTCCCCAACCGTCATTTGGAATACGCCTTGACCTGGTTCGGTCTCGCGATCGCTCTTCTCGCTATCTACGTCATGTTCGCCATGAGCCGTCTGCGGCCATCCTCGACGTGAGCATTCCTCGCGTGACGGCCGGCCTCTCACGCTTCGGCTTGATGTCGGCAACGCTGGGGTTGTGGCGGTCGGCGACGCGCCTTAGGCTTGGCTCACTCTCAATTCCATCTGAAGAAAGCAAAGCATTCCGTGCCGTATGTTTCCACTCGAGGTGAAGCCCCCATCCTCAACTTCAAGGATGCGCTTCTTACAGGCTTGGCCCGTGACGGCGGGCTTTATGTGCCCGACCACTGGCCAGTCTTCACACGCGAGGAGATCGCTGACTTCGCGGGCCAGCCTTTCTGCGAGGTGGCCGCTCGCGTGACGGGCGCCTTCATCGGCGATGACATCGCGCCGGAGACGCTGGCCCACATGACGCGCGAAGCTTACAGCACATTTGGCCACGCCGCTGTGACGCCGCTTGCGCAACTCGATGCTGCAACGTTCGTCCTGGAGCTGTTCCACGGTCCCACCCTCGCGTTCAAAGACGTGGCGATGCAGCTTCTGGCGCGACTGATCGATCATGTGCTTGAGGAGCGATCCGAGCGCGTCATGATCGTCGGCGCGACGTCCGGAGACACCGGCGGCGCGGCGATCGAAGCTTTCCGAGGTCGCGCGCGCACCGATGTCGTGATCCTGTTCCCGCACGGCCGCGTGTCGGATGTGCAGCGTCGCATGATGACGACGCCTTCGGAAGCGAACGTGCATGCGGTCGCCATTGAAGGCACGTTCGACGACTGTCAAGCGCTTGTGAAGGCGATGTTCAACGATCATGCCTTTCGGGATCAGCTACGGCTGTCGGGGGTCAACTCCATCAATTGGGGTCGCATCGTCGCCCAGGTGACATACTACTTCGTGGCCGCGGTTGCTCTCGGAGCGCCGGGCCGTGAGATCGCCTTCTCGGTGCCGACTGGGAATTTTGGCGACATCTTCGCCGGTTATGTGGCTCGTCGCATGGGACTTCCGATCGCTGATCTCGTGATCGCATCCAACGAGAACGATATTCTACCGCGCACCCTAAGTACCGGCGTTTATGAGATGCGCGAGGTGCGCGCGACCTCTTCGCCGTCGATGGATATCCAGATCTCCTCCAACTTCGAACGTTATCTGTTCGAGGCCACGGGGCGGGATCCGGCACACGTGCGCGCGATGATGGCGTCTCTTGCTCAATCGCGACGCTTTGAGCTTGGATCAACCGTGGCCCAAGCTGTGAGACGCGATTTCTCTGCCGCCGCGGCGAATGAAGGGGACGTGGCCCAGGCTATCCGCAGTGTGGCCCAAAACAGCGCCTACGTGATGGATCCCCATACGGCCTGCGGCTTTGTCGCTGCCGAAAGGGCCTGCAGTGCTAAGCCCCATGTGCCGCGCGTCGTCCTGGCGACCGCACATCCAGCAAAGTTCCCCGACAGCATGGAGCAGTTGACCGGCTCGCGCCCGCGATTGCCCGACCGTCTGTCGGGCTTGATGACGGCACCGGAACGATTTCGTGTGCTCGCCAACGACGTGCGGGCCGTGCAAGCCTTTGTCAGGTCGGTTTCGCGTGCTGGTGAAGGTGCTGCGCGATGAGTGCCGAGTTTACGCGGCTTGCCAATGGCCTCGTTGTCGTGACCGAGACCATGCCCCACATGGAAACGTCGTCGCTGGGCGTGTGGGTGGGGGTTGGTGCCCGGCACGAGCGTCCTCACCAGCACGGCCTATCGCATCTGTTGGAGCACATGGCCTTCAAAGGTACGGCAAGCCGGTCCGCGCAGCAAATTGCGGAGGAGATCGAGGCGGTCGGAGGAGATCTCAATGCCGCGACCGGTCAGGAGACGACAGCATATTACGCACGCGTTCTTGGCGGCGACGAAGGCCTGGCACTGCAAATCATCGCCGATATTCTACAGAATCCGGTGTTTGCGGAAGCTGAACTCGTCAAGGAGCGCGAGGTCATTCTGCAAGAGATAGCTGCCACCCAGGACAGTCCGGACGATATCGCCTACGATCTCGCTCACGATGCCGCTTATCCACAGCAGGCGGCGGGCCGAACCATTCTGGGCACGCCGCGCACAGTCAGAGCGATCACGCCCGACGATCTCACAGCATTTCTTCGGGACCATTACCGGCCGAGCAACATGATTGTGGCGGGAGCCGGTGCTCTCAGGCATGACGACATCGTTCGCCACGCTGAAGCCCTATTCGGGGGGCTCAGTGGGGGGTGTGAGGGATTCGAAGATCCCGCCGCGTACCGGGGGGGCGTGCGCGCGAGCCCGCGCCGCTTTGAGCAAGCACACGTTGTCATGGGTTTTCATAGCCCCTCCTACCGAAAGGTGGAATTCTTTGCTGCCCAAGTCTTATCGGGGGTGCTCGGCGGGGGGATGTCGTCGCGTTTGTTCCAGGAAATCAGGGAGCGCCGCGGGCTTTGTTACGCCATCTACACGTCGGCTTGGGGTTTGAAAGACACAGGGTGGTGTGCAGTTCACGCCGCGACCGGAGACAAGGTCATCGAGGAACGGATCGAC
>JAKALI010000600.1 GCA_021813195.1 Pseudomonadota bacterium | reverse complement strand
GTCACTTTGCGACGCTGACCCGCGCACATGAAGCCCATCCCATCGCCTTTACAGCAAGGTCGGCGTCGACAGGAAAGCTTGCCCTGGTCCTCCCGCTCGTGGCGGTGCGAGAACATGGCCTCAGCGTACTGCAGCACCCCTCATTTGGCGTCTCCGATTACGCCGGGCCGCTCATCGGCCCGGCGGCGCCCGACAACCTCTCGGGCGCGATGGGTCTTTGGAGGGCGTTGCGATCAAGTCTTGTCGGCCACGATCTGCTCGTCCTCGACAACATGCCGCGTCAGATCAATGGCCGGATCAATCCGCTGGCCCTGCTTGGATCCTGCGACCGCGCGCGGCATCTGCGCAATGTCGTCCGCGTTGAGACGAACGTGGAGGACCTGCTGCGCGGACGCGGCAAGCACTATTTCAAGGAGGCGAAGCGTTGCCAGCGGCTGATCGAGCAGCGCGGCCCCGTCGTCTTCAAGAGGATGGAGACGGCCGACGAGATCGAGCGCGCTTATGCCATCCTGAGAGACCAGCAGGCGCACCGGCGCCGCGCGATGGGTGACGACTACGTTCTAGATCAGCCCGAGTTTGACGACTTCTATCGGCAGCTGCTCCGGGAGGGCAGTCCGCAACAGGTGGCGCACCTGTTTACGCTTTCGGCGGGCGGCGAGGTTTGCGCGACGCTGCTCGGCGTCACGCATCGCGGCACGTTCACGCTGCTGCGCATTTCGACGTCAGGCGGGGAGTGGATGCGGATGTCCCCAGGGCGGCTCATCATCATCGCAGCGATGCGCCACTTCGTCACGCAAAACGTGCGCGCGTTCGACTTGGGGATCGGCACTTACGCCTTCAAAGAACGATTCGGCATCACACCCGAACCCCTCGTTCGCCTCGTGACACCGCTCAGCACCCGGGCTTGGCCACGTTGGATCGCGTATCGGATCAAGGAGCGTGCCCGCGCGTTGATCGCGGCCGCCAAAGCGGCTCATTGCGTACCGCAAGGAACCGTGCCGGCCGCGTGAGAAGAAGGCCGATCGGCCACTTGCGTTTGCCTGATTGCGCCGATCCGCTATAAGGCGCTGCAAATCTCAATTCTGGGACGCTCGCGTCCCGACCCACCGCAACACTCCATGGCCAAACCCAACGACGACACAAACGGACGGGCGCGTCCGAAGCCGCGATTGCCCCGCGGTTTGAGAGACATCGGCGCGTCGGAGCTACGCGCCCGAGAGGCTATGCTGGCCACCATCCGCGCGGTTTACGAGCGTTACGGCTTTGAGCCGCTCGAAACACCCGCCATCGAATACACCGATGCGCTCGGCAAGTTCCTGCCCGATGCGGACCGTCCGAACGAAGGCGTCTTCTCGTTTCAAGACGATGACGAACAGTGGCTCTCGCTGCGCTACGATCTGACGGCCCCACTCGCGCGCGCCGTTGCGGAAAACTTTGCGAATTTGCCCAAACCCTTCCGTCGCTACGCGACCGGACCAGTTTTCCGCAATGAGAAGCCTGGCCCGGGCCGGTTCCGGCAGTTCATCCAGTTCGACGCCGACACCGTCGGCAGCGAGAGCATCGCGGCGGACGCTGAGATGTGCATGCTCGCCGCTGATGCGCTGGAAGCCTTGGGCATTGCGCGCGGCCAATACGTCATCAAGGTCAACAACCGGAAAATCATTGATGGGGTGCTGGAGGAGGCCGGTCTGAGCGGTGATGACAGTGCAAGCCGGCGGCTCACCGTGATGCGCGCCATCGACAAGTTCGATAAGTTTGGCATCGATGGCGTCACCCAACTCCTCGGCGCGGGCCGCAAGGACGAATCGGGCGACTTCACGCCGGGTGCGGGGCTCAATGCCGCGCAGTCCGCAAAAATTCTGAGGCTGCTAACCGCCGGCGTGGGCGCGACAAATCACGAAACGGTTGGCAACCTGCGCGCGGCGTTCGGCGACGGAGAAACCGCGCGGCAAGGACTGGACGAACTGGACGCGATCGCCGGTCTCGTTGCCGCCGCCGGCTACGGCACCGATCGCATCCGCATCGACAGTTCCGTCATTCGCGGTCTTGAATACTACACCGGTCCCGTCTTCGAGGCCGAGCTGACCTTCGAGGTCAAGAACGACGACGGCGAGATCGTGCGCTTCGGCTCGATTGGCGGCGGTGGCCGCTATGATGATCTCGTTGCGCGCTTCACGGGCGAAAAAGTTCCAGCAACGGGCTTTTCGATCGGCGTGTCGCGACTGCAGGCGGCTCTCAACATGCTGCATCCAACAGCACCGGCAGCGGTTGGACCCGTCGTGGTGCTGGTCATGGACAAAGATCAGCTCGCCAGCTACCAGGCTCTCACCCAAACGCTGCGCAAGGCCGGCATCCGCGCCGAAATGTATTTGGGATCGGCGGGCATGAAGGCACAAATGAAGTATGCCGACCGTCGCGGCGCGCCAGTTGTGGTTATTCAAGGTTCGGATGAGCGCGCCAAGGGAGAGGTCACGATCAAGGACCTCATCGAGGGAGCTCGAGCGGCGGCCGACATCAAGGACAACAAGGCCTGGAAGGCCGCGAGACCAGCGCAGATTACGGTGCCGCAGGATCGCTTGGTCGTCAGTGTGCAGGAAATCCTGGATCGCCACACGGGTTGAGACAAGAATCGTCCGGCACGCGGTCGACCGCGCGGACAGGACGACAGGAGTACAACATGGCCGCCGAAACGGCGCGAAAATTCGAGGCTCTCGAAGACCAGGCGCGCAAATTGCTGCAGGTCTTCATTAAGGCCGGCTATGAGGCCGTATCGCCCGCAATTCTTCAGCCCGCTGGCATCTATCTGGATGTCATCGGTGAAACGCTGCGCGCGCGGACCTATGTTTTCACTGATCCCGATGGGGAAGAACTCTGCCTGCGCCCCGACCTCACGGTGCCGACATGCCGGCTGCATCTGGAACGCCACGGCGACAGGCCGTCGCGGGCGCGCTACTGCTACAATGGGCCCGCATTCCGCTTCCAGCCGGTTGGCGCTACGCAGGCTCACCCGCGCGAGTTCCGCCAGGCGGGCATCGAAAGCATTGGCGCGCCGGATCTGGAGAAGGCCGACGCCGAGGTCGTTGCCACGATTGTGCGAGCCCTCAACGCAGCCGGCGCGAGCAACTTCAGACTGCGGATCGGCGATCTCGGGCTGTTTCGCGCGCTTATCCGTGCGATCGACATGCCCGATCGGTGGCGCCAATACCTGACGTTCCTGTTCTGGCGGCCGGAGGCTTTCCGCACCGAACTCCAACGTCTTTCTGCCCCCCGCATGGAGACCCTGAATACAATTCCCGCCGAATTACACAACAAGATTCATCCCTCCGACCCCGCACGTTCCGAGCAGGCCGTCGCAGACTACTTGGCGAGCAAGGACATTGCGGTCTTCGGCGCCCGCACGCTGAAGGAAATCGCTCACAACTTGATGTGGCGTGTCGCCGATGCGACTGCCGATCCGCTCGCGCCAGAAGCTGTCACATTGATCGAGCGCTACCTTGCGATTTCCGGGCCGGCGCGCGCGGCTGGTGCAAGCCTCAAGGATCTGTTGCGCGACAAAGGAGGCGTCTTGACGCCCGCACTGGACGCTTACCATCGCCGCTTGCAACTCATGTCTGATTTG
>JAKALI010000599.1 GCA_021813195.1 Pseudomonadota bacterium | reverse complement strand
AGCCGAGATCTTTCCGATAGACAAAGGTATCGATTTTCTGGGTTACGTTATCCGCGATAACCGCAGATTGCTGCGGAAGTCGACGGTTAAGAGGTTTTTAAAGAAGAAGCGGCGTAACGAGAAAATGGCCGGAAAAGGCAAAATTTCGCCGCAATCTGCCGAAAATATTCGCGCGTCCTGGCGTGGTCAACCCGACGCTTAGTCTGCTCGCACTGGCAGAGCGCTTTGCGAATGACTTTTTGGGCGGGAGGCTTCCAGGTGGCTAAAGGCAATCGAGCCCAGCTTGGGGATTTCGTGGATCTGGCGTTGCTTTATCTGGCGAAGCTTCAGCGCAGGCAGCTTTCCAGGGCCGAGGAATCGTCGGACTTTTACGAGGACTTTTTCACTGAGAACGACATCGCCGTTTTGGGCTCGGGAGGCGACCCGCGCAGGCAGCAGCGCGGTACGGTACTGCGCGAAGCGGCGTGGACCAATATGCCAACAGGCGCACGGGTGCTGGATGTCGGTTGCGGGCTCGGTGACAACCTCAGGTACGTTATGCGTGAAGATGCCGAGTTTTACGGCTTGGAGTACTCCGAACGAACGGCTAGGGAGGCCAATCGCCAGCTTTCCGGACGTGCCACAGTCAGTGTGGGGTCAGCCACGCACATGCCGTATCCGTCGGAATTCTTCGATGTCGCTCTTTGCATCGAGGTGTTGGAACACATCGAGCGTGATGATCTTGCCATCGCCGAAATCGCCAGAGTGCTAAAGCCGGGCGGCGCGTTAATCATTAGTCTGCCCTACCGCCACTGGTTCCGTTACTACTTCACGGCGATGGGACACTTCCGCCATTACACGCGCACGGAAATGGCTCGGCTGCTCGATGGTGCCGGATTCGAGGTCGAACGCTTCCTCCCTAATCTGCCGCGCTGGTCCCGGCTCATCAACTACGCCTACGTGTTATGCCGCGTATATGCACTTATCGCACGTCTTGTCGGAGTCCGGGCATCCCCGGTTGAGATTCGTCTGCCTTTCGCCAAACGGCCGCTGATCGCCGTTCTGGCCTCGGCTTTGGAGCCCTTGCGGAAGAAGGACTGCGAACTCGATTATCCGGCGCTTGAAACCTCGACGTTCGTTCTGGCTCGCAAGCGCTCGGCTACGCTGGGCTGATCATGCGAGCCATTCATTTCGTCGGTGCGATAGACATTGAAGCGTCCGGCCCCTCGTACACGGTGCCGAGGTTGTGCGAGTCGTTGATTGCCGCTGGTGTTGACACCCGGCTCGCGGTTCTGGACTGGGTGCCGGGTCGCGAATCGCCGGCATACGTGAAGCGCTTTCCGCTGGGATTCGGGCCGAAGCGGCTGGGATGCTCGCCGGCGCTATACCGCTGGCTAGAGCAGCAGGGGAGCGAAATACTTCATAACCATGGCTTGTGGCTGATAGCGAACCTTTATCTCGGAAGGTTACGAGCCCAGAGACATCCTGTTCGTCTGATTGCATCGCCCCGCGGCACTTTGTCGGAATGGGCACTGAATCACCACCGCTGGCGCAAGCGCGTCATGTGGCTTCTCGGACAAAAAGAGACCCTCGCGCGGGCGGATGCTTTTCATGCCACCGGCGAAAGCGAATACGAGGACATCCGGCGCCTGGGTTTTCGTCAACCGGTCGCCATCATCCCGAATGGCATCGATGTGCCGCCGCTCGAACCCAAATCTATCGACGGCCGGCGGCGTCTGCTCTACCTCGGCCGCATTCACAAAAAAAAGGGGGTGGACGTCCTGCTGCATGCTTGGCGGGCGGTACAGGACCGTTTCCCTAGTTGGGAGTTGGTGATCGTCGGGCCGGACGACGGCGGATATCTCGAACCCTTGCAGCGTTTGGCGGCGGATCTGGGCGTTGCGCGCGTAAACTTTTTGGGTCCTGTCTACGGCGCGGAGAAACTTGCGCTGTATCGCTCGGCACATCTCTATGTGCTGCCGACGCACAGCGAAAACTTCGCCATGACGGTCGCCGAGGCGTTGGCCGCGGGCACGCCGGCCATCGTTACGCGCGGCGCTCCGTGGGCGGAGCTGGAGCAGCACGGCGCTGGCTGGTGGATCGAGATTGGCGTGGATCCGCTGGTCGCTTGTCTGGAAGAGGCGCTTTCCGCTTCCCCCCAGACACTAGTGCAGATGGGCGCGAATGGCCGAGCTTGGATGGCAGCGGAATGCGCTTGGGAAGCCATCGGCCCGCGGATGCTGGCCCTTTATCGCTGGCTCACCACCGGCGGAGAGCGGCCAGCCTGGGTGCGAACCGATTGATGCGCCAGCCACATGACGATTCCGCTCACGGTCATCCTCCTCACCTACAACGAAGAGCCCAATCTGCCGCAAGCGCTCGCCTCGGTGTGCGGGTGGGCGGAGCAGGTCGTCGTGCTGGACAGCTTCAGCAGCGACGGCACGGTGGACGTTGCACGGCGCTTCGGCTGCGAGGTGTATCAGCATGCCTTCGAGGATTACGCCAAACAGCGCAATCATGCTCTGACGCTGCCGATCCGCAATCCATGGGTCTTGTTCCTGGACGCCGACGAGTGGCTGCCGCAGGAACTGAAGGCCGAGATCGCCACGTTGATCGCGCGTGATCCATCCGAAAACGGCTTCTACATCAAATGGCGGTTGATCTGGATGGGGCGCTGGATTCGGCGCGGTTATTACCCCACCTGGATCCTGCGCTTGTTCCGGTACGGCAAGGGTCGCTGCGAGGAGCGCGGCGTCAACGAACACCTGATCGTCGAGCCGCCGCTCGGTTACCTGGGGCATGACTTCATTCACGAAGATCGCAAAGATCTTGCGCGCTGGATCGCGAAACACGTCGGATATGCGAGGCGCGAGGCGGAGGAACTGATCAAGCGCGAGCAGGGTTTGACCCAGGCCGAGATCGGCGCGCGCTTTTTTGGTTCGCAGGCAGAGCGCAAGCGCTGGCTGCGCCAGCGCGTCTGGGAGAGGCTTCCGCCGTTCGTGCGCCCGTGGTTTTATTTCTTGTACCGGTATGTCCTGCGCGGCGGGTTCCTGGACGGAAAAGAGGCGTTCGTGTTCCACTTCCTGCACGCGCTGTGGTTTCCGCTGCTGATCGATGCGTTTTGGCTCGAGCGGCGGCTCGCACAGCGTTCCAAGGCCGGGGATGTCAGTTAATGTGCGGGATCGCGGGACTGGTGCGGAGGCCGCAGGCCAGTGGAGCGGACCTGGCTGCGCTCTCCGAAAAGATGGCGGCACGGCTTGCCCACCGCGGCCCGGACGGGGCGGGAGTGTGGACGGATTCGGAGGGAGCCGTGGCACTCGCCCACCGGCGGCTGGCGATCATCGATCTGTCGCCCACCGGCGCGCAGCCGATGAGCGACGCCACGGGGCACTTCAGCATCACCTACAACGGCGAGATCTACAACTACCGCGAGCTGCGGGCTGGGCTGGAGTCGAAGGGTGTGCGCTTTCGCGGCCACAGCGATACCGAAGTGCTGGTCGAGCTTTACGCGCGCGAGGGCGCCGAGTGCTTGCAGCGGCTCAATGGCATCTTCGCGCTCGCGATCTGGGATCGCGACCGGCGCGAGCTGTTTCTCGCCCGCGACGCGCTCGGTGTGAAACCGCTGTATTTCAGTGAAGGCGA
>JAKALI010000598.1 GCA_021813195.1 Pseudomonadota bacterium | reverse complement strand
TTTCAACGTCCGCCTTGCGCCGCCGCTGCATGACTGGCGCCACCCGGAGGCGCAACTCGGCGAGGTTCTGGTAGTCGACGGGTCGGCCGCGTTCGTCGAGCACATAGAATTCGCGGTTGAAGCGGAACAGCGGTCCGAGCAACTCCGGATCGAGAAACTGCACGATCGAGTAGAGCTCATCAATGCGGTTCTCGATCGGCGTGCCGGTCAGCGCGAAGGCGTAGGGCGACTTCAGCAATTTCACCCGCCGCGCCGTCTTGGTGTGCCAGTTCTTGATGCGCTGCGCCTCGTCGAGGATGATGATGTCAGGCGCCAGCACGGTGTTGATGTCGTCGGCGTCGGCGAGCACCTGCTCGTAATTGACGATGTTGAAGAAGCTAGGGCTCCGGTAGGCGGCGAGGCGCTGTTGGCGCGGGCCGAACACGGACTGCGCCGGACGATCCGTGAAGCGGGCGATCTGCTCCTCCCACTCGGCCTTGAGCGAGGCCGGGCAGACGACCAGCACCCGACGCACCGCCTTGCGTCGCGCCAGCAGTTCCGCCGCCGCGATCGCTTGCACCGTCTTGCCGAGGCCCATCTCGTCGGCCAGCAGTGCACGCTCGCCGAAGGCCAGATGCAGCATGCCATCGCGCTGGTATGGCAGCAGGGGAAGGCGCGTCAGTTCGAAGCTCGCCCGGCCACGCTCGACATCGCGCAGGAATGTCGCTCGCCGCCTGTCGCGCCCGCGCTGGCGCTGCAGACGCTCGAGCCACGGCCAGAAATGGCCGGAAATCCGTATATGTCGGCGCACGTGAGCAGGCGCGGTCGGCCATGCCTTCAGCAATTCGGCAACCCTGGCCGGCTCCGGTTTCAACGTTCCGTCGGATTTCAGAAACGATGCCAGCCATTCGCGTACGGCGCGCCCGCGCCGCGGCCCATCCGCCCAGGCAATCGCGGGTACGGCGCCATCGCGACGGTCGAGGAAGATCTCCACGCGTTGATTTGCGCCGGCCTGGCCATTGGCCGGTGCCCCTTGCCGACGCAGCACCGCGATGACGCCCTCGATGTGCTTGCAGGTGCCGAGACCGTTGACGCGGTGATCGATGCAGCCGCAGGAGTTGATGGTATCGTCGAGACTGCGGATCTCGACCTCGTAGGCGCCGCCGCGCTCCAAACGCACGCGGAAGGTCCCGAGCCAAGGATGGTCGGGCTCGAGGGGCTCCACCTCGCTGATCTCGGTGCGTCCGCGCCAGCGGCGCAGCTCGATTTCGACCTCGTCCGTGGTGCTCCAGCCATCAATCGCCGGCGGTCGGTCGATCACCGCGCGGGCACGCGTTTTGCCGCCCGCTGCCCGTTTTTGGGACACCTGTGCCGACGCGTCATGGCGGGCAATCACATGCGATTCTCTCAGCATTGGAGAATTGTAAGCGACGGACACCACGACTTCCAGGCAGCGATGGTCCCTTGTCCACCCATTCCGCACCCTTCGCTGTCGCGCCCATGTCAACCCTAGCTCTCGATCGTGGCGCCCCCTCTCGTTGCGTGGCGAGCGACCTGAAACTCTCTGGCGATGACGGCCTGAGGTTTGGGAGTCAGCCAGGAAACGCTATGCAAGTCAGTGTGGGATTTGCCAAGGTTTGGAGCGCTAAGCGATTGAATCTTAGGGGTCTTCATGGTCCCCTCGGCTCCACCAGCGCACCGCGCAACGCATTGATGTCGCAACATTATTTTCGCCGACTCGCAAACCTTGGAATCGCACCCTTGGGCCACGGCTCGTGCGTGCGTGGCTGAATCGGCCATGCACTTGGTCTTGCCTGCCACGAGTCGCGCGAGAATTCAGGTCATCCCCGTCATCTCGTCGGCGAGGGCGTGCAGCCCGACGGCCTCGACGTCGTGCGGCATCGGCACGCGCTCGTCGCCCGAATAGACGACGAAACGGCGCGCGGGCTTCAAATCATCGCAAGCGACGTGGAAGCCGCGCTCGACTTGCCGGACGCCGCGACGGGGCCGGACACGCCAGCCACGGCGTCCGTGTCCGGTAGCAGCGGCCCGGACAGCGGCGGCGGCGGCGCTCGGCGGACAGTGGCGCGGCCCGCGCGCCCGCGATTGGGGGCTCAAGTCGTCGAGCTTCTGAAGGCGCGCGGCGGCACTCTTGAAGGCGGGCAGCGCGGGCTCGCCAAGATGCTCGGACTTTCGAAGTCACGCGCCAACGAACTCTTGAAACATTTGGCGGCGGCGGGCGAAGTTGTCGTGTCAACGT
Source organism: Pseudomonadota bacterium (assembly GCA_021813195.1). The sequence goes on along the minus strand of JAKALI010000598.1, from coordinate 1,389 downwards.
CCCGGACTGGGACGCGAGCACAACTCGCCAGCGCGGCTTAGCTATTTGCCGGGGAAGGCGGCGCGGACAACGTTCTGCGCTGCTGTTCGGGCTTCCGGCGGCAATTCCTTGCAAGCCGCCAACGCGAGGCAAACGCGGTCCACTGTCAGTGGGCCGCCTGTTTCTTGAATTTCGGCGGTCAGTGCTCACAAAGGCGCTAGGACAGCCAACGCTATGCGATTGGAATGGCGGCGCCGATCCAGGCGCGGGTTACCGAGAGGTCTATCTGATGTGGCCCTGTTGTTCGGACCGCCTAGCATTGGCGTTCGACTATCTACGCAAGCATGGCCCACAACCTTGCGACGCACCGGGCGAAGCCATGTCGAGATCGCAGGCATGGCGCGGGTACTATCGCGCCGCACCTGCGGAGATCAGCAGCAGAAACGGCAGCGGCTCGTCGTTCTTCTCCGGGATCAGCGAGCCGATCGCGGTGACCACGCCGCGATCCTTGTTCTTCATGACGGCATTGATTTCCCAATCGGCGTGTGTGCCGAGGACTTCCTGCTCGACGTGATCGAAGAAGACGTTGACGATCTCGTCCGCAGGCTGCGCCAGGAGGCCATCCGGGCCCTCGAAAGTGTAGCTGCCTTCGCCATTCGTCTCCGCATCGAGCATGCGCGCGTGATAGGTTGCCATCCGCCGTTCCTTGCCTGTTAGAAATTCAAATGCATGCTTGTGCGATGCCAACATAGCGATCACGTGACAATGACCTTCGGGCTACGCCATGATCTCGAGCAGCAAATGGCCAATCTGCGTCGCGCCATACTCGCCGATAGCGCTCGCCTTGATGCGGTAAACGCCAGCGCTCAGATCTGGCGGAAGTTGTAACGTCCAGATGTGCGACGATCGTGCGGCGGAGGCCCATGGTTTGCACGTTTCGCGGTTCTGCTCGAAGAACTCCACGACGAAGGGATCGCGCATGTCGGTGCGCTGCATCTTTTCCGCCCTGGCGCGCCCCTCGAGTTCCAAGACCACCTTGGTTCGCGGCCCACCGTCGAAGACGTTGACGACGATGCGTGCCTCCGCGCGTTGCTCCGCGCTAATCTGACAGCCGAGGAGGCGATGCCCAGTCCTCGCCGCGTCCCCGGCGTCGCGCGCGCATTCAAGCATCAGTCGCATCTGCCCCGCTGTCCGCTCGTTGGCCGCGACAAAGCGCGTCTCATACCGATTGCCGTCGATAGAGAGCACGTGAAACCCCTTCGGGCTGCCGTCCCGGCTGTCGGAATGGGGAATTCCGCGCTGATCGCGGGGACCGCTCCACCAGCTGCCGCAAGCCGCGGTCAGCACGTGATGATGGTGCGGAGCGGCACGCTCGAAGCCGTCCTCGATACCGAGATAGTGGTGCTCGGT
>JAKALI010000597.1 GCA_021813195.1 Pseudomonadota bacterium | reverse complement strand
GCTACGACGAGCTACAACGGCTGCTGCTTTGAGATATTCCAGTGCGGGCCCTAACCGATGGCTGTTCTGTTAGCGACGCAGCAACATCATCAGAAGCCGAACAGGTTGTTGAAGAAGTCGTTCAACGCCGAGTTGTTCTGTTTGTAACGCTTCTGCGTTCCACTGTGCGCGCCGCCACCAAAAAACAGACCCCAGTCGTCCGGGCTGTCGACGACTTCAATACGTTCGAATTTTACTGGGGCCAAGTGATCAGGCCCGCGCGCGATGCGGTCGAAGCGCCCGGCGAGCGCAAGTCTGACGCGCTCTTCATGACCATAGACGTCCCGGGTGACACGTTCCGCACCGTCCTCACCCACGAGCATTGTGAGGTACGTGATGTGCACCGGAATTGGTCTTGTCAGCTGAACGGCAACCTCGTCGGCGTTCGAGCGCTGGGTTGCGTGAACCTGATCGGCATCCCAACCCTTGTCGGTCTCCAGCAGGATTTCGGCGAGGCGCATGGGGTTGCGGACGCGCATGCAGCCGTGGCTGAACGTGCGCGTCGTCGCGTTGAAGAGGTCCTTGCCGGGCGTATCGTGCAAATAGACCGCATGCTTGTTTGGGAACGTGAACTTTACCACGCCGAGCGCATTGCCAGGGCCCGAGGGCTGATAGACGTCATAGGCGCGAATATCAGCCTTTGACCAGTCGACGCTCGCCGGATCGACATACTTGCCGTTGCGCATGAGGCGCAGGCCCTGCTTCTGGAAAGCGCCACCGCCCCGGGCAAGACTGGGATAGAGTTCCCGCACCTTGATGCTCTGGGGTACGTGCCAGCGCGGATTGAAATAGATTGTCGAAATCGCGTCGGAGAACACGGGCGTCTGTTTGGAGACTTCGCCGGTGATAATGCGCTCCTCGTGGATGATTTCGCCCCTTTTGACCACGCGCACGAGAAACTCGGGAATGTTGACCCACACATAGGTCTCGCCCAAATCCTCTGGCATCCAGCGCCACATCTCCATGTTGGCCAAGATTCGTTCTGGATCGGGTAGCGAGATATCGTTCAACGCCGCGCGCGTGCGCGGGCCGACGATGCCATCGGCCCTCACGCCTTTCTCGCTTTGAAACTTGGCCACGGCTGCCGCGAGCGCATCGTCGTAGAATGTCTCATCTCCCGGCGTGCCGTCCGGCTGCGCCGCGACGGGGACGTCCAGCCTTTGGCGCAAGAGTGCGACGTCGGCGTGCGATTGACCAGGGATGAGGTTGGGCCCCTGGGCGGGCAGGCGCACGATCTGTCGTGCCGCATCGATGTTCTTTTTGAGATCCAGATAGCGTTGGCGCAGATGCTCGAATTGAGCGTGGCGCGGGTGGGTGCTACGCAGCACATCTGCAGGATCGTCGGACACGGCGATGCGATCAAGGAAGTTCTTAGGGTCAACGTACTGTGGTGTGCGATCCAGATAGGACGACAATTGTTTCGCGGGCTCTGTTATGCGCCCGCCCCGCGCATGGCGCGCATATTTCAGGATCGCGAGTCCCAGCCGCATTTCGGCATCGACGCGTTGATCGCGGCCAAGTGCGGGCCGATCCGGGGACTCTTGACCGAGCGATGCAACCTGGAAATCTGATGGATTAAGACCCCATTCGTCGGCTTTAGACAGTTCTTCAATCAGGGCCTGGCCTTTGGGGGTGTAGCCCGACTCACCAACCAACAGCGGCTCGTCCGCGCGCGATTCATAGAGTGCGATGAGGGCTTGAAAGTCAGCAGCTTCGTCCTCTCGGGCGCCGATCGCACCCGACAAGAGCTTTTGGCGGACGTCGGCGCCAATCGGTCGTGCGGCCATGGGTTCGTCAGGAAGAAGCGCACTTGCTTCTGTATTCGCCACAACGATCGAGCCAGCAACTGTGGGTGTGGGAGCGCTCTGGGCAAAAGCCACAGACGGCAACGCGGTGCCCAAGCCGAGAATTGCCGTGATCAGGACGCCATACTGAAGAGATCGCATTCCCACCGCCTCCCGTCATCGGTTTTTAAGAGAGGCTAACCGACCTGACCGGCTGTGGAAAGGCCGACGCTCCCGCGCGCAATGTTAAGGAGAGGTTGCGGTAAAAGTGTTGCCGAATTGCAAATATTTGGGCGGATTTCGGACAACCTGAAGCCGATGCGCCGCGATGCCAATCGACCATCGCAATCACACCGGTTGATTTAAAAGCCGCCGCCGAGTGCAGAGCTGATGATGCTCTGTACGCTGCCGTCGTCGCCGTCCGCTTTCGGTGCCTTTCGGGCGACGATGCGCGGCGGCGTTGTCTCATCGACCGGAGCCAGATGATCCCGCCCTTTCGCGATGCGATCCCATTGTCCGGCAAGCGCCTGGGTGATCCGCCGTTCGTGGCCATAAATGTCTGGAAACGTCTCGATCTGACCGCCCTTTCCAATGCGGGCCGTGAAGTAGGTGATATGAGTTGGAACGCGATTTTTGAGTTCGATGACGTTGTGGTCTGGCCCGTTCTGAACCGCGTCATCGATGCGCGCACGATCCCAGCCCTGATCCTCGCTTAGGATGATCTCGGCCATCCGCAGGGGATTACGGATGCGCATGCAGCCGTGACTGTTGGCGCGCCGGGTCCAGGCGAACATGTGCTTGTCCGGCGTGTCGTGCATGAACACGTAGTGCTTATTTGGGAAGGAGAACTTGACCAAGCCGAGCTGGTTCCACGGCCCCGGTGGTTGCGCGAGATAGTAGTTCGACATGTCGGCTTTTGACCAATCGATCGCCTGCCAGTTGACGAGTTCATCGCTGTCAATGCGGCGCATTTCGAGCTTGTGTTGACGCATCAGTCCGCCGCCTTTGAGCAGGCTCGGCCAGACTTCGTGGACTTTGATGCTGTCGGGAACGCGCCAGCGCGACTTGAACGTAACGAGCGTCATGCGGGCTGAGAAAATCGGGGTCTGCTTCGAAACGAGTCCAGCGGTGATGCGCTCTTCGAAGATGGTCTCATCGTTTTTGACGATCCGAATGAGGAATTCCGGCACATTGACGGCGACATGGAAAGCGCCGAGATCGGCTGGCATGTAGCGCCACATCTGCATGTTGGCGGCAAGCTGATCAGTCTTGCCCGGAATGGTTTCGTTGAGCTTGTTTCGGGTTTCCCCATTGAGGGTGCCGTCGGTTATGGCAAGCCCCTTGAGCCGTTGGACGCCTGCGACCGCTGCGGCGAGGCGGTCGTCGTAAACGCGTGGATCGTTTGCGCCCTCCGCGGGCAAACCCATCCGCTTGCGTAGGATGGCGATGTCGGCGTGACGGTCGCCCGGCTTCAAATCTTCGCCCTTGGGAATACGCGCTGCGCGTGCGAACGACGCGCGCTTGGTTTCCAGCCAGGCTTGCCGCAACAGATCGAATTGCGCGTGCTGCGGGTGCAGTCCCTCCAGCACACGCGCCATATCGCTGGCGTACGTCAGCTCGTCCAACAATTCGTCGCGACGTTTCCATTGCGGACGGCGGTCGAGATAGGACGACAGTTGCGTCGAGGGTTCGGGAATGAGGCCGCCGCGCGCATGGCGCGCGTAGGCCAAAACGGCCAGCGACAAGGCACTTTCGGCTTGCGCAAGCTGCTCGGGGGTGGGCGTTGAACTCGCGGGCGGCAGGTCG
>JAKALI010000596.1 GCA_021813195.1 Pseudomonadota bacterium | reverse complement strand
AATCAACGACGCCACGCATGCCCAATTCTGGGCCCCGCGATCATGCCCGGCAAAAAGCGCGTTTTTCCGGTTATGCAAATCTTTGCATAAGAGAAATTATGCAAAGCTCTGGATTATGCGCAGGCGCACCGCCTGCTCAGCACATCACGTCGGTTTTTCAGCGTTTGCGGTAGCAACATAACGATTCCACCTGAGCATAATTTTATCCTCTCCGCTCCAGTCACAGGAAGGGGAGATTTCCATGAAGCCCATCATTTTGCAGCCTGGCCCGCAAGCCTGGCTGTCGTCCAGCATCCTGTCTGCCTATCAAGACCAGTATGTCGCTTGTTTGCGGGAAGACCGGTATGCGCACAACGTGATCCGTGTCTATCTTGCGAGCGTTGCTCATTTCGCACACTGGCTGAGCGAACAGCACATTGGCCTGCCATCGTTAAGCGAGCTCGTTCTGTCTCGCTTCCTCAACGATCATCTGCCGATCTGCAGTTGTCCTCAACCGGTTCGTCGGACACGGTATGAACTGCGAACAGCCACTCGCCACTTGTTGAGACTGCTTGAGGCCGATGGGGTAATTCGGCCTGCCGACGAACGGGACGGGCTCAGCAAGGAACTTGCAGCGTTCGACGCCTACATGCGCGATGTCGGCGGCTTGGCGGACTCCACCCGTCGCCAGCGCCGGCAGATCGTCGCCCGTTTCCTCACCGAACTTTTCGGCGCTGCCGATATCGCCATTGCGAAGATCGACGCCTCCTCGTTGCGTCGCTTTATCTTGGGAGACGGTCGCAATTATGGTGCGGGCGCCGTCCGCGTCGCCGGCGGCACCTTGGGTTGTTATCTGAAGTACCGTCAGATGTGTGGTGACGAAGTCGCCAAGCTTCTGCAGGCTATCCCGCGCGCGGCGTACTGGCGTCTGGCACCGCTGCCCGAGACACTGTCCCCGGCCCAGATTGACTCGCTTCTGGCATCATTCGACGCCAGGGTGCCATCCCGCCGGCGGGCCTACGCCATGGTCAGGTGCATCACGGACCTGGGCCTTCGCTGTGCGGAAGTTGTCAAGCTGCGCATCGATGATATCGACTGGCGGAATGGAACGGTGACAATCGCGCGGAGCAAGACACATTTCGCGGGCTCCCTGCCGCTGCCTAGGGCGACCGGCGAGGCGATCGCCGACTACATCAGGCACGAGCGACCGAAGACCGCAAGTCGGGCTGTCTTCGTTCGCCATGTTGCGCCCTACGACCTGCCGGTTCAGGCCGGAGTGGCTAAACGAGCCGTCATTGCAGCATTTCGGCGGTGCGGATGGGATCGCTGCGACCCGCATGTCTTGCGTCATAGCGTGGCGAGTAGACTACTGCGCGAGGGCACACCGATGAAGCACATCGCTGACATTCTGCGCCACCGCAGCCTCGACACCTCAAAAATCTACACCAAAATCGACCTCGACCGGTTGGCGGCTGTCGCTCTTCCCTGGCCAGGGAGGGCGTAATGGCTATGAAGACAACAATGGTGGAGCACGTCGTGGCCTATCTGGCAGAGCGCTCTATGCTCGGCTTCCGCATCAGCGGTCCTAACGCGCAATTGCTGCGGTCCTTTGCTGATTTCGCCGACGAGCAGGACTGCGGCACACTGACCTGCGATCTTGTTATCCGCTGGGCGAGGGACGGATCGCGTGTCAGCACCCCCTTCACTTGGGCCGGGCGGTTGGCGACTGTGAAGCCATTTGCGACATATATGGCGCGGCTGGATCCGGCGACAGAGTTTCCGGCAACGCCAATATTCGGCAACTCGCGGCGGCGATTGACACCCCATATTTACACCCGCGATGAGATCCTCGGTTTGATGGTTGCAGCCCGTGCCTTAGAACCACAAGGCGAACTTCGACCGGCTACGTTCGAGACGTTGATCGGATTGATCGCTGCAACCGGCCTGCGCATTTCGGAGGCGATCAACCTGCACTGCGGCGATGTCGATATCGAGGCTTGCTGTGCCACCGTACGCATGACCAAGTTCCATAAGTCTCGGTATGTGCCGTTTCATCGATCGGTCGCGGAAGCGCTCGACGCGTATCTGCAGATCCGAGGACGGTTCGTTAGACCGGAGGTGGAGCAAGCCTTCTTCACCGTTGTAGGTGGACAACGCCTCAACAAACGAACCGTCCACGGCGTCTTTCAACGACTGCGCGCCGTAGTCGGTATCGCGCCGCGCGGCTCCTATCCCCATGTTCGCATCCATGACTTGAGGCACACCTTCATTTGCCGGCGGCTGGAGCGTTGGCAGGCTGAAGGATGCGACATCGATAACGCCGTTGCGGCACTTTCGACCTATGTTGGCCATGCCAAGGTATCTGATACCTATTGGTATATGACCGGTATCCCCGAGCTCATGGCCATCGCGGGAACGCGTTTCGAAGGCTTCACACTTGGGGAGGGCGGCCATGTCTGATCACAGCACACCGTCCCTTTCTATCCTCGTCCAACGCTTCTTTCTCGAGCATCTCGGCCAACACCGAGCCGTCAGCCAACAGACTGTTTCCGCCTATCGCGACACGCTGAGGCTGCTGCTGGGCTTCGCCGCGCAACGATTGCACCGAACACCAAGCGCGCTCACGTTGCTAGAGCTGGACGCCCCGCTGCTCCTGGCGTTTCTCGATCATCTTGAGAAGGAGCGCGGCAACGCCGTGCGAAGTCGCAATGCGCGCCTCGCGGCAATCCGGACATTCCTAAGGTATGCCGGACATCACGACCTTGAAGCCCTGGCAACCATCGAGCGGGTGCTTGCGATTCCACAGAAACGATTTGACCGACCCATGGTCGGATTCCTGTCACGAGACGAGACCCGCGCCATCATCGAGGCCCCAGACGCCAGCACTTGGGCAGGCCAAAGGGACCGCGCCATGTTCAGCACCATGTATAACACCGGCGCACGTGTTTCCGAGATGATCGGCGTGCGGTGGCGCGATGTCATACTCGAAGGACAATCTGCGGTTCATCTGCATGGCAAAGGTCGCAAAGACCGGTCGGTACCGTTGTGGCGGACGACGGCACAACTGCTCCGCAACTGGCGCCGACGCCTTGGCGAGCCGCCCACTGACACGATGCTTTTTCCCAACCGTGGCGGGCACCGAATGACACGCTCGAACGTGACCCAGCGGCTGCAGCTTGCGGTCAATGCGGCGGCGATCAAGTACCCGGCTCTCAGCGATCGGGCCGTGACCCCGCATGTCATCCGGCACACGACCGCAATGCATCTGCTGCAATCCGGCGTGGACATTACCGTCATCGCTCTTTGGCTTGGTCACGAGGACACCGCGACGACACACATGTACATTGAAGCCGATCTCACCATGAAAGAGCAGGCACTGATGAAGCTGCAACCCACTGGTGCTCCACCAGGACGGTTTCGAGCATCGGATGAATTGATGAGTTTTCTACAGGCGCTGTGATTATGTTGAGGTCATCGTGGCGGAAATGGCCCAAAAACTGTTTCCGTCACTATACCTGCGCATAATCCAGAGCTTTGCATAATTTCTCGTCAGCGCCTGGGGCCTCATGCTCCGCTCGACGATGTTCGAGTCGAGATCGATGCGGCCGTCATCGAGGAAGCGCGTCAGGCCTTCCCAATGTTTGAGCGCATAGCGGAT
>JAKALI010000595.1 GCA_021813195.1 Pseudomonadota bacterium | reverse complement strand
TGCAGGGCCTTGCCGGGCGGCGCGGGAACGGGCGATGCGATTCAATGCCGTCGCGCGTGACGACGACGACTTCGCCGTTCTCGACCTCCCGTACGAAGTGGGCCCCGACCATGTCGAGGGCGCACGTCTCGGACGCAAATACTGTCGCGCCGTTTTCGAGCCGACCCATCACCAGCGGTCGAATGCCGATGGGATCGCGCGCAGCGATCATCACATCGTTGGTAAGGCAGACCAGGGCATACGCCCCTTCAATCTGTCGGATCGCCTCGATGAAGCGATCGACCACGCGCCGCTTCTTGGAGCGGGAGAGCAGGTGCAGGATCACTTCGGTGTCGGAGGTCGACGGGAATATCGCGCCGGAGGAAATGAGTTCCTGGCGCAGCGTCAGCGCGTTGGTGAGGTTGCCGTTGTGGGCGACGGCGAAGCCGCCGGTATCGATGTCCGCATAGAGCGGCTGGACGTTTTTCAAGGCCGGCTCGCCGGTGGTCGAATAGCGATTGTGACCGACGGCCATGGGCCCTTTGAGCCGATTGATGACGTCGGCCTCATTGAAATTGTCGCCAACGAGACCCAAGCGGCGTTCGGAATGAAACTGCTGGCCGTCGTAGGTGACGATGCCGGCGGCTTCCTGACCGCGATGTTGCAGAGCATGCAGCCCCAGTGCGGTCAGTGCGCTCGCATCGGGGTGGCCGAAGACGCCAAACACGCCGCATTCCTCGCGGAGCCGATCGTCATCATACCGGAAAGGGAGGAAGGGGACGGGCGCCCCGTCCCAATCCGCCTCATCCGATCGAGAATCCACGTGGATCGCCCGACTGACTGCATCCTGCGCCATGGTTGCCTCCCGCTTAAGCATCCGCTGCGCGCCAGCCAGACCCGTCCGGCTGGTCAGAAAACTGGCACTTCCTTACCACCACTTTGTGGTTGCACGCCACGGGTTCGCGGGCGCCCGAATTGACTTATCCTTGAGTCTCGCCCTCGGCGGGAGCAGGTGGCGTGGTTAAGCTTGAGGGCATGTGCGTTTCCAGTGTCGTGCGGATCGAATCGCCCGCGCTCTTAATCCAAGGCAGCGACTTCGCCTCGCGGACCCACGGGAACTGATTGGCGCGGTCGGGGACGAACGACTCGTAGAACATGAAAGGTATGACGATAAGGATGAAGCCACGCACCAGTCCGAAGGCTAGTCCCAGAATCCGGTCGATCATGCCAACCGAGCTGTCCAGGATGGCGTCTGAAATGCGCGACGTGATAAGATGCACGATGATGAGCACGATCAGGAAGATGACGGCGCCGATGGCAATTTGGGCGATGGCAACCTGGGTGCCGACTTGAGCCGCCATGTCCTCAGCGAATTGTTTATGGTTCAACACGAAATAGAGGACGGCGATGGCCGCGACGGCCCACGATACGATCGACAACAATTCACGTGTCAGCCCCCGATACATGGCGAGCAGGCCTGAGATAATGAGCACCGCGATCAGCGCGGCGTCGAGATAAGTCAGCGGTCCGATCATAGGCAGTGATCTCCGATGGGCCGATGTCTATGGACTTTCCCCCGCAGTTTCTCGGGTTCAGTCGCATGAGCGCAAAGGGTCCGCAAGTTCTTTGAGGAAACTGAGGCGCGTGAGTGACATGTTCGCAGCGTCGGCTGCCACGTCGCCCCCCGCGGGCAGGACGGCCTCCGTGAAGCCGAGTTTGCGCGCCTCTTTCAGTCGGTTGGCCGTATGGGTGGCTGCTCGGATCGCGCCGGACAGCGAGATCTCACCAAAGGTGACACGCTCGAGTGGCAACGCCATGCCGGACCGGGCCGACAGGAGGGCGGCGGCGACCGCAAGATCGGCCGCAGGTTCCGTTATCCTCAATCCGCCCGCAACATTGAGATAAACGTCGTGTTGGGACAGGCTAATACCGCAGCGGGCCTCCAATACTGCGAGGATCATCGACAAGCGATTGCCATCCCAGCCGACGACGGCGCGTCGCGGAGTCCCCAGGCTCGAGGGTACGACGAGCGCCTGAATTTCCACGAGGATCGGGCGCGTTCCCTCGACGCCAGCGAAAACTGCCGCTCCTGCGACCTGTCTTCCGCGGTCGCCCAGGAACAGCTCGGACGGATTTGCGACCTCGCGCAAACCCTGGTGCGCCATTTCGAACACGCCGATTTCATCGGTAGCGCCAAAACGGTTTTTCGTTGCCCGCAAGATGCGGAAGGGGTTGCCGCGGTCGCCTTCGAACGACAAAACCGTGTCCACCATGTGTTCAACGACTTTGGGTCCTGCAATTTGCCCATCCTTGGTGACATGTCCGACGAGCACCAGGGCGGCTCCCTTCATCTTGGCAAAGCGAATGAGGGATTGGGTTGCAGCCCGCACCTGCGAGACCGTGCCGGGCGCCGCCTCGATTTCTTCCGACCAAAGGGTCTGAATGGAATCGACGATGATAAGGTCGGTCCGCCCCGCCGCCGACAGGGTGGCGAGGATGTTGCCGAGGTGAGTTTCAGCCGCAAGCGACACCGGGGCGGCGGCAAGGTTCAAGCGCTCGGCTCGCAACCGCACCTGGGCGGTTGCTTCTTCGCCTGAAAAATACAGGGCGCTCAGACCTGCGCGCGCCACGGATGCCGCCAGCTGTAAGAGGAGCGTCGACTTGCCGATGCCGGGCTCGCCGCCGATCAGCAGTGCGGAACCTGGGACGATGCCACCGCCGGTCACGCGGTCCAGCTCGGCCATGCCGGTCTCGATGCGTGATGGCGCAACTTCGGTGCATGTGAGGCTCTCAAGTTTCACCGGCTTGCCGCGCGCCGAGCGCGACTGGCCAGACCCCGGCGGGGGACCGGCATCCGTTTCTTCGGCCAGCGAGTTCCACTCGCCGCAGGCGACACACTTGCCCGACCACCGTGATGCCGTCGCCCCGCACGCCTGACAGACATAGATCGCCTTCGCGGGCTTAGCCATCAGCAACGTCTCCGGCGGTATAGATGCGCTTGAAGCGGCGGCCCAAACGCGTAAGCATTTCATAGCCAATGGTGCGCGCGTTCTGTCCGGCGGTTTCCAGCGTGATGTAGGGACCAACGAGTTCGGCCATGTCGCCGCGCACGATCGGTTTTTGAGCGTCTGTTACGTCAACCGTGCTCAGATCCATCGAGACGCGACCAATCACCGGATACAGCTTGCCGGCGATCGCGACGTGGCCGCCGCTCTCGCCATCAGCTGCACTTGCTGAGCGCGGAATACCGTCGGCATAGCCGGCTGCGATGATGGCGACGCGACTGTCTCGGCGCGCCCGCCAAGTACCGGAATATCCGACGCAGCCGCCTACGGGCACGTCGCGGACTTGCAAAATGCACGCTTCCACTGTGACAACGGGCTCAACCGGCGCGCGAGCACCGCGAAACGCTTGTCCGCCATAAAGCGCATACCCGGGACGGACCAGATCATAGTGATAGGCCGCGCCAAGCATCAGGCCGTCCGAGGCCGCCAAGCTCGCAGGTGCGCTTGGCAGCATCATACGCATGGTTGCAAAACGCGTGCGCTGGGCCTCGTTCATCGGGTCTGTCGGATCGTCGGCGCAGGCCAGATGGCTCATCACCAGAGCCAAGGGAATATCGCGCCATAGGGTGGGCTCCCTCGCGATGTGGCGGATGT
>JAKALI010000594.1 GCA_021813195.1 Pseudomonadota bacterium | reverse complement strand
CTAACGATCCAACTGCCAGCTGCGTCAGCACAGTGAACTTGGAATATCTGCTTGGCCAAATCCAAGCCGACGGTGGTAATCTGCTCCATGGAACGGCTTCCCTTTATGTGGTCCTCGCAACGACCACACCTTGGCACATCGATGCCGCTCGGGAGGGGCCGTTCCACACATCAAAACAGCAGCCGGCGCTGACACAAAAAGCGCGTGAAAATCCGCCTAAGTCATTGAAAACATTGGAGCGGGTGAAGGGAATCGAACCCTCGTCATCAGCTTGGAAGGCTGGCAGATTATCTAATGACTTCAATGGTTTTTGCGTCAAATCCGGCCCCAAAACTGTTCTAAAAGCACCCTGTTTTTACAAACCCATCGCGGCAAGCTGACGGGCAAGCCTGAACAATATCGCCATCCCGGTCAATCCTCGGACGCCCTCTCCAAGATCGTGACTTCCAACGCCAATAACAGCGAAAGCCGGCGCGGAGCCAACGAATGACTGTCTCCGACTGAATGATGGTATGCACCTGCAGCAAAGACGGAAACCAACGATAAAGCTGGACAGAAACAACCGATCGAAATTCGTGAGACGAACCCGGCCGCGCACTTGGCGCCGCAGCGTGACCACCTAATGCCGCAGCGCGACATTCTCCGCCTCAAGCTCACATTTCGATTTGATTGACGATGCCAGGATGGCCAAGAGCAGCCATGACTGCGCGATCATTGCGCTAGGTTAGCCGATTCCCTCACCGGATGGCTACAGATGAGGTTTTTGGTACACACACCGGTGAAGCCGAGCGGCAGGCGATCGGCGCTGCCGCCGATGCGCGCGATGAGCTGCGCCCGCGCCTCGCCGAACGGGACCAGATCGACGGCAAAGCCCGCCTTTTCCAACAGGCTCGCCAAATGCTCGGCGCAAGCGCGCTCGTTGCCTGGCGGATTGATGGTGTTGAAACGGACGAGGTCGCGTGTGAGCTCGATGGCGGATTGCATTATTGAACCGAAATAGGTGGCTACCCGAAATAAGCTTCGCGCACCTCTTTGCGCTCCGCAAGCTCGTCGGCTTCACGTTCGACTACTGTGTCGAAAATCGAGAATTTGTGCGCTTGCTGCTCAATGAAAATGTTCTTAAGGGAAAATTTATCCGTCGTTCAAAAACCATCAAGCAAAGTAGTTCGCCATTGTTGAAAATGCTGCACGATACAGTACGCCGCGGTATCGAGCTTGGAACTTTACGCAAAGATGTCAGCCCCGTGCAACTCTATATCACGATCGCCAGCCTCTGCTTCTTCTACGTGAGCAACATGTATACGCTTAGCGCTTTGTTCGAGCGCGATCTCGACTGCGCGGAGGCGCGCCAAGAACGCCGCCAGCACGTGGCAGATGTGGTTCTTAGTTATCTAGGCGTGGTCACACCAGCATCGGCATCCGATCAACGTTAGCCCTGTAGCTAACTCCTTGATGGAGCGAAGATCGAACGCTAATATCCCCAACGATCAGGTATCCAAATGGTTACTTTACCCATCGAGTAGAGGGGGCAATCGGACAACTGCGCTAAAGCCTTTTCGAACCCGTTAGCAGGATCCATGCCTACAGACAACATGACTACACCCGTCACCACTTTGCCCGCAAGCTTCCTCGACGAGGATCACCTTGAAGAGTTCATGACATCCCCGTCGCCGACGCTGACGGCCGCCCTGCGGGACGTCAAGGGTGACATTATGTTGCTTGGGGTCGGCGGAAAGATGGGGCCAACGCTCGCACGACTCGCTCGCCGAGCGGCACCCGATAAACGAATCTTCGGCGTCGCGCGGTTCAGCGAGGCAGGTCTGCGCGAGAAACTTGAATCGTGCGGTGTTGAATGCATCGTCACTGATTTGCTCGACCGGGAAGCGATTGCGCGCCTGCCGAAGCCGCCTAACGTCATCTTCATGGCTGGGCGGAAGTTCGGCACAACTGTACGCGAAGATTTGACTTGGGCCATGAACGTCTTTGTTCCATCACTGGTCGCCGAGGAGTTCAAATCTTCGCGCATCGTGGCATTTTCAACCGGGAACGTTTATCCGTTCGTGAACATTTTGCATGGCGGGGCGACTGAGGCGATAGCACCAGAACCGCGAGGAACCTATGCTAACTCATGCGTCGGACGTGAGCGGATGTTCGAATATTTCTCGCGCCAACACGGCACGCCTGGTCGGCTAATCCGGCTCAATTATGCGATCGATATGCGGTACGGCGTGCTTCACGACGTCGCGCAGAAGGTGCTGACCGAACAGGAGATCGACCTCACCGCCGGGCATGCCAATGTAATTTGGCAGGGCGATGCCAACAGTATGGTGTTACGCGCACTGACTCAATGCACAACGCCGACTCAACCGCTCAATGTCAGCGGGCCCGAAACCATCAGCATTCGTGCGCTTGCCTCGGCCTTCGGATTGCGTCTCGGCAAGCCGCCGCGCTTCGTGAACAGCGAGGCGCAAATGGGTTGGCTAATCGACTCGTCGGAGGCGCATCGGCTGTTTGGTTACCCAAGCATCTCGCTAGCATGCATGATCGACTGGGTCGCTGACTGGGTAAGTCGAGGCATGCGTAGCCTTGGCAAAGAAACACATTATGATAGCCGCGATGGCAGCTTTTGACCGAGACTTGCCGCCAGGGATTGCGGCCCGTCCTCTCTCCGAGAACGATCTCGACGCGGCGTTGGCGTTGTCAAAGGAAGCAGGTTGGAACCAGATCGCCGCAGACTGGCGCATATTTCTCGCACTTGGTCGTGTGATTGGTCTGACTCGCGGCGGGACACTTATCGCAACGGCTGCAACGTTGCCTTACAATTGCAGTTTCGCTTGGATCAGCATGGTCCTCGTTACCGCTGCAGAGCGGCGTCAGGGGCTTGCGCGCTGGCTTCTGCGCAACTGCATCGATGAGCTACTCAAGCGGAATCTTGTGCCGCTGCTCGATGCCACCCCGGCGGGCCGAGCCGTCTATGTCGGATTAGGCTTTCAGGACTGCTGGACAATGCACCGCCTCGTCGCCAATAAGGTCAGCGTTCCGCACCAAACTGCTGTCCCGGCGACGGTGGCGATCCGCGCGCTTGAGGAGCGGGATTGGCCGTCAATTTTCGCGTTCGACAAAGAAGTGTTTGGGGCCGATCGAGGTGAGCTACTGCGCTGCCTGGCCTCACGCCTGCCCGTCGCTGCATGGGTGGCCGAGCGGCAAGGTTCGACTGTTGGCTACCTGCTTGGCCGCGACGGCCGCAACATGAGCCAGCTCGGTCCCTTGGCAGCGGCGAATGAGGACATAGCGATCGCGCTGCTCGCGCAAGCCATCGCGACCGTTCCGGCGCCGCTTGTTATCGATCTACCCGATCGCCATTCTTCGCTTGGCAGGTGGCTGAACGCGCTTGGATTTAAAATAGAGCGGCCGCTGACGCGTATGGCCCATGGCCGCTCTCAAGCTTTCGATGAGACCGCGCGGCTTTTCACGATTGCCGGCCCCGAACTCGGTTGATCCTCCGATCGAATCAGTCCTTAGAACGGCACATTCTTCATCTTGATTGACTTATCAAGGAAGCCGTTTGTGTAATACTTTGTCACATCGAACGGCTTCGCAATTCCAACGTAATCCTTCACAAGACTGTAGGTTTTTCCCAT
>JAKALI010000035.1 GCA_021813195.1 Pseudomonadota bacterium | reverse complement strand
CGATCTAACGATTGGTTCTTAAATTCGAATGTCATGACACGCCCTCCTTCGACAATGACCGAGCACCGCGGTTAGCCGATTGCTCCAAGATTCCGGGGACGTGCCAGCGCCCCTCTGGCCGGATGAGCACGTAAGGATCATCGCCAATCTTGACCGCGTCCTCGCACGCCGGTAGCGCTCGGGTGATTTCTACATAGGATTCGTCGGAAAACGCGAAGAGTTTGCGCCCCTCGATGGGTTCCCAGCCGCAGACTTGCCAAAACCGCACGAGCTCCTTCCGCGCGTGCCCGTACAGCCGGCGATATCCCTTCATCCGACAAAGCTCAGCTCCAGCGCGCGCGAGCCGGAAGGCAAGTTTGGTGGTCCGATATTCATGCCGCACGGCCAGCCGTTCAATCTTGGCAAAATCAGCAAAATAGCGAATCCGTAAGCAACCCGCCGGTTCGTCGCCCACATAGCCGATCAGGTGGGTCGCCATCAGGTCGTTGCCGTCGAACTCCTCGCCGAGCGGACAATTCTGCTCGGCTACGTAGGTGGCGCCCCTGATGGCACAAATCCGCATGAGATCGTCGAAGCCACGCGCCAAGGCAACGGAAAGCGTCTTCTCACTACGGCCGGGACGGAAGTCATCGTAGATCGGTGCAGCGGCCTTCGGCGTCGAGCGGGCAAAATGATAAAGCGTCGGCGCAATGATGCCGTCCACCATCGCGCCCAGCTTAAAGCCAAGCGTCTCCGCCAGGCGGCGCCCGGCGTCTGTTGCTGTCCGGGCATAGAGGTCGACGTTGCTGTAAAGCGGGCTCGAAATTTTCTCATATACCAATGGCACCGCCCCTACGAGCCCGCGCGGCGCATAGATTGCCCAAGTATAGATGCCGGCGGGACGCTCATGCTGGCCGGCGAGCAGTGCCGGGTCCGGATTACGCCGATCGAGCGTATCCGCGGCCAACGCGCGCAGGCCTTCGCGATTTAACATCAGAAACGCGATAAACCCCTCGGGGGCCGGGTCCTGCGAATTGAAGCGGTTACGCCGGCTGATACCCCAAAATGCGTCCGGATTGATGGAAATCACCCGATGCACCACGGAAGCATCCGCGAGCGGCCCGATTTCGGCCCGGGCGCAACCAAGAACATACTCGACTGCTCGTCCCGTTGGCGCGAATGTAATAACTCGCTTTCCCAAGAGAGAAGGATTGAGATCGGAAAGAATGTGTCGGGGCCCTTCTACCTGCAGATCTGCCCTAGTCTCTTCGGCAATGCTCAGACTCTGCATTGTCATGGTGCTTATCCTTTCATTCATCACTTATGACAAAGAATTACGCCAAGGAGAAAAGGCTGTATGCGCCCAGTAATGGAACGGCCCGTTCCGGCGGCGGAACAACCCTATACGCCCCGCGTGCTTCCCGATTGGGAAGGCGCGCGCATGTTTCTCGAAATTGTTCGACGCGGAAGTTTCCGATCGGCCGCCGAAGCGATGCACCTTTCGGTAAATGCCTTGCGCCGCCGCTTCGGTGAATTTGAAAACCGCCTGGGAATGATCTTGCTCACACGCCACACCGACGGTGTACGGCTAACGAGTGAAGGCGAACTTGTCATGCCGGCAGCCGAGCGCATGGAATCGGCATCGTTTGAATTCATCAGAGCATGGGGACAAGCCTCGCAGCTCTCCGGCGAAGTCCGCCTTGCCGTAACCGAAGGCCTTGGCACCTTTTGGATCATGCCCCGGCTTGTGGAGTTTCAACGCGTCCATCCGAGTCTGCTCATCGACCTTCATTGCGCGATGCACCCTGCAGATGTCCTCCGCTTGGAAACGGACATTGCAGTTCAACTCACCAGACCAGCTGCCAAGGAGTTGCGCCTTGTGAAGATAGGCCGTGTCCATGCGATGCCATTTGCCTCGCGCTCATATCTCGACACCTACGGCAGCCCTACGAAGTTGGAGGATCTTAAAGATCATCGCATTGTCATCCAGAAGTCCGATCAAATCGCTACTGACGAAACCTTCAAGCTTCTGTTTCCTCATTTGCAACAAGCCGGCATCGTGACGGTTCGCTCAAACGTGAGCAGTGCGCATCTTTGGGCCATCGCTCATGGGGCAGGGATCGGCCTGCTGCCGAGCTACGCGCATACGCTTACCGGAAATCTTGTCCCAATCGATCTGCCCTTCGTCATCGCTCAGGACATCTGGCTGACCTACCATCCCGACGGCAACAAGATCCAGCGGGTACGTCGTTTGATCGATTGGACGATCGATACTTTTTCACCGAAGCACTACCCATGCTTTCGCGACGACTTCGTGCACCCGCGTGATTTGCCGCCGCTCACCGAGCGTGCGGTTGTCGCGAACTGGTTCAAAAAAACACCGTCTGTAGATGGGCTGCCCGATACTCCCTAGATTGCTCCCCCCAAGTACGGCTACTGGCGGTCCAACTGAGCGCCCCTAGGGCAATCTCAATGCTCCATGCGGTTCCTGGGCAGCGTCAATTTGCCATCTCAAGTCGCATTGACGGCAACCCGTCGGCCAAACGACCTTCCATTCAACCAATTGATTACATTAGTATATTTTAGTGACATGTAATTCGCGTTCCATTTGAGGAACACGGCGCTTGGGCGTGGGCTACATCCCGCGCCCGCCCTTGTGCGTATCGTGGGGCGAGCAATATAGGAATATCAGGGCCAAGTTCAGAGTATGTATCGCGACGCAATAGGCGATGAGAATCGGCCGTCCGGCTTGGGTCCAAGTATCCCCGGTCGTCGTCAAGCCCCACATGTAGCCGTGCAAGAGATCTCACTAACGCGAATCTCTAGCGCGCTGCTTCGCACGGCAATCGACACTTGGCAGACGCAGGCCAAAGACCGCGCGTACCCCGCGCGCTCGGATGTGTCGCCCCGGCTGCTAGCGCCATTCTTGCGCAACGTCTGCCTCTTGCGGATTTTCGGCGAGGAAGGGGAGTTCAAATACCGTGTAGCTGGGGACGCTACCGTTGAGGCTTGGGGGCAGTCCTTTATTGGACTGGATACGGCGGCCTTAAACGCAATCGAAGAGGGAATCGGGGATCATGTACGCGGGATTTGCCAACTGGTCGTCAAGAGACGTGCCCCCGTTGCCGTTCGTGGCCTATTGTCTCGGCGGCGTTCGTATATCGCTGAAGAAAGTGTCTATCTGCCTCTCGGCCCAGACGAGGCAACTATTGATAGCATTCTGACGGTCAGCTGCTTTGTCTTGATCTAGGCGCAAAGCGGATTTCCGCGCCCACCCACAACTTGATTTTTTCCGCTTCCGTAGCATTTGATTCATGATCAGGGCCGGCCAAACGCGCGCATTGACGATGAGGTAAGATAGTATGACCAATTCCTCTCTCGTAGCCTCGAAACCTCCAAAGAAACGCATTGCGATTTTTTTGGACGGCACGTGGAACGTCGCCGATGATAATACGAACGTGTGGCGAATGAAGTCGCTGTGCGCCCCGCGATCCTCTGACGAACTTCTACAACTAGCGTATTATAGCGTTGGGGTTGGAACAAGTCGCGGCGAAGAGTTCACGGGCGGCGCATTTGGGTACGGCTTGGACCACGAAATTGTTCAAGCGTATGAATGGCTAATTGATCACTATGATGAAGGAGATGAGGTTTTCATCTTCGGTTTCAGCCGAGGCGCATTCACCGCGAGAAGTCTTGCGGGGTTTATTGCAAAATGCGGATTGTTAATCCCTGGCGCAGCGCTTGGCGTTAAGCAGCTTTATAGTCGCTATCATAAGGGCGCTGAAGAGCGAACAATCTGGAAGTTGCACGCGGATTTGCAGAGCTCAAACTCTCCGACTCTAACGCTTGAAGAAAAGTGGATGCTAAAATACTCGATGCGAGTGCCAATAAAGATGGTTGGGGTTTGGGACACTGTAGGCGCCCTCGGTATTCCATTCCTCAACATCCGAAATATCAGTCGCTCAACTTTTGGCTGGTTACACACAGGCCTGCGGCTTTCGATCGAACATGGATTTCATGCGGTGGCCGTAGACGAACACCGCGCAGCGTTCTGTCCGACCCTTTGGAGCAAGAAAACGCATACTGCCGCCGGCGATAAGAATGCGCCGGCACGGCCACTTACAAGTGTGGAACAGCGATGGTTCGCGGGTGCCCATGCAAATGTCGGAGGTGGGTATCAAAACGATTTGCTGGCGCAAAAGCCACTGCGTTGGATGATGAGCAAATCGTCGTTGTTGGGTCTTTCATTTAGAAGCAATATTTCGATAGATGGCGACGTGGACCGATCCCCCATCATCGATTCATATGGTCAGTTTGGGTATGGGCTTTATCGCATTGTTAGTCGCCCCTACTACCGACCCATTGGTGCGGCACCGGTTGCTACAGCTGACGCGACAGATGAAAATGTAAATGAAACGATAGATGCCTCAGTCTTTCAGCGTTGGCGGGACGATAACGATTATCGGCCACAAAATTTGATGGACTGGGCGAAGAGAAATAAGGCCGATATAGCCAACCTCAATATGTCTGTGATGGCACGCGATCCTATGAAGAGCGTGCCAGATTAGTTGGAGGAGAGCGCTTACGGCTTGACTGTTCGCTTCGTTTCCACGCGTCTATCTGCAGGTTTCACCTGATCCTTGGGGACGTTGGCCCGACCATGTGACTTGGAACCCGATCGAAATCAGCTTTGGAGGCTGCTCCGAAATCTCCCGTGCGGCCTACTGCTGGTAGCCCCGGAGGGGCACTCCCTTCACACGGGAGGGGTCACAGGTTCAATCCCTGTCGCGCCCACCACTAACTAGCTGAAATTCCTACTATTATCTGATCGCGCTTCGTTCCGCACGCGAACGGATTGGGAATTTACGGGTAGAACGAGGAAAGAACATCCATCTAAATCCGTGCAAAATCCGTGCAGAGAATTGTGATGCCGGCAGATGCTGTGACGCGGGTTACTGGTATCCGATGGGCACAGCGCCGTCTCGAACTGCTCTGGAAAATCTGACCCATCGAATGTTGCGCAGAGCTGTTACACGGAAATAATGTGGCTTCGGCGGCTCGTATCTTGACGCCGTTATGACGGCGCAGCCAACTCACGCCCGCGTGCTTCCGCGAGAACCGAGAATCATGGTCCAATCTCGCCGTTGGACACACCAATCCTTGCGGACGAGGAGCCGCCTCATGAGGCCCCAGCACGCAGCTATCGACCACATCGACGCCGATTATGAGATCCTTGAGGCGATCGGCCAGCATGTCGATGACATGATCGAACGCTATGCGCCCAACGGCGTGGTGCACAAGACCTTGCGGCGCTGGCTGATGGGACATGTCGAGCCGCCCGAAGGCGAAGACGCCCAGATTTGTCTCATGACCATGGCCGCCGATCTGGAACTCTTCACGCCATCGGCCAGCGGCCGGACCGCAGTCGACCGCCTGCTGAACAAGACCCGGCCGGAAACACCGGTGGAACGCCGGGCGCTGGACGCGCTGGGCGCCGCGCAATTTCGGCTGGTCAGAATCGTTGGCCGGGAGGGACCGAATGTCGTGCAGATGACGGATCTCGTCACCGGGGAAAGTCTTCGGCTACTGGATGCGCGCATAGCTCCTGAGGCGGCCGGTCTGTCGACGGCCATGCGGCTTTGCCCGCTGGCCAGCGGGCGCCATGTCCTCATCTCCCCGCTGTTCGCGCTGGACGCGGCGACACTCGCTGGGGCGATGAAGTTCGCCCGTCCCGGTCGCCCTCTCGGCCATCGCTGTGCCGCCAACCTTTATCGGGATGTGGCCCGGCATGGCTTCCTGCCAATCCCGCAACGTCTCGTCGAACTGGACAAGGCGATGTTCGTGGAGGCTATCCGGGAGCTTGAAGATCATCTGACCGAAGTCGAGCATCTGGCGCTTCGCTGGATCGGCTCCGGCCGGGCGGAGGAGACGGACGATCTCGTCCTTGAGGCCCGGCAGCTGGCGTCCGTGGACAATCTGATCGACGCCTGCGGGCTTTACGGCCAGGCGGGAGCTGACGCGCCGGCGGGGCTGAAGGCAGCCTTTGAACGGATCGCCGGCTTGCAGATGGAAACGATCGCCCAGCGCGCCCGAGCCGGCGTGGGCGGCCAGGCCGACGCGCTCGACGCCGCCGACGCTGCCATTGCAAGCTATGTCGCACAAGGCGCCATGGAGACGAGCGCGCGCGATCTGTTCCAGCGGCTGCGGACACGCTGGACTCTTTCGGCGTCGGCGGGGACCGCCGCCAGCACCTCCGCGGCGACGGACATCGAGCGGGTGATCCAGCGTATTCAGGCGCTGCGGGCCAAGACTATCGATCGCGGCTGCACGGAAGAGGAAGCCATGACTGCCGCCGCCAAGGTCGCTGAACTGCTGGATCGGCACGACCTGACCTTGGACGCGGTCTCGGTCCGCAGCTCCGATTGTCAGGGGGTGGGCGTCACCACAGGCCGCAAGCGCCGCGCGCCGGTCGATTCCTGCATGCAGCCCCTTGCCCGGTTCTGCGATTGCCGGGTCTGGTCGGAAGAGACCGACAGTGGCACGCTGCGTTACGTCTTCTTCGGCCTGAAGGCCGACGTCGAGGCGGCGCATTTTCTTCACGACCTGATCGAAGTCACATTCGAGACCGAAAGCGC
Source organism: Pseudomonadota bacterium (assembly GCA_021813195.1). Next base: position 9,898 of record JAKALI010000035.1, on the reverse strand, counting down.
GGTCTTCCGGCATGGCGAAATCTACCGGACGCTGCGCGGTGGCGACCGCCGCGTGGCCCTCAATTCGTTCCAGGTGGGCTTGGCCACCGGCATCGCCGGCAAGCTCGCGGCGCTGAAGACCGCCCGTCAGGGCTCCGCGCCCAAGAGCACCGGCTTCGATCTGGTGGCTGCCAAACATGCGGTTGTAGATGAGGAAATCGCCAGGCTGGGCCTCAACTTCACCACCCGCGCGACGACGGCGCGGCGCTTTGTTCACGGCGGGGCCTACGCTGCCGGCAAGGCCGCCGGCGCCCTATTCGAGCCCAACACCGTTTTGGCCGGCTGAGATCGGCGGCCCGTCCGATGCGCCCGCTGGTATCGGAACGATGTTTGGGGCGCCCAGATCGAGACGCTCGTCGAGACGGTTGGCTGCAGCCGTTCAGCCGTACTGTTTGTGGCCGCACTGGATTGGTACCCCCTGACGATGCCCCGGGAACCTGCGAAATCACGTCAAAATGAAGCAGGCCGACACGGCACTTGACCAATATGCGTTAAGAGCTATATAATTAATAAGTTATAATATGGTATGATTCATCCGCTTTCACGAAGCGTTCGAGGACGAATTCGACGATCTCAGCGAAGCCGTGCAGGAGGAGCTTTTGGCCGTCGCCAAACTGCTTGGCGATTTTGGACCGCAACTCGGGCGGCCGCATGCCGACACGCTCAACGGATCGGACTTCGCCAACATGAAGGAGCTGCGTTTCGTGGCAGACGACGGTGTATGGCGGGTGGCCTTTGCCTTCGATCCGAAGCGGGACGGGATATTGCTGATCGCAGGCGACAAGTCGGGTGTCAGCGAAGCGAAATTCTACAAGCGTCTCATCAAGAAAGCCGATGAACGCTATCGCCAGCATCTGGATCAATTGCAGACCGCGAAGCCGGTGAAGAAGGGCAAATAGGATGGCAAAGACATTGGACGAGGTTCTGGCGGCCCTGCCGAAAGCGCGCCGCGACAGAATCGATACGCGCTATCAGGAGCTCCGCAAGGAGGTGGAGTGTCTGGCCGCGTTGCGCAAGGCTGCCGGAAAGGCTCAGGTCGACATCGCCACCTCGCTCAGGATCAGCCAACCCTCTGTCTCCAAGATCGAAAAGCAGGCCGACATGTATCTTTCGACCTTACGAAACTATGTCGCGGCCGTGGGCGGCGATCTCCAACTGGTTGTTCGCTTTCCTAACCAGCCGCCTTTGCACCTGAGCGGATTGGGCGACGTCGTGGAACCGGCCGGGGCCGCACACCGTGCGCATCGTGCGGTGCGTGAAGACGGACGCAAAATGGCGAGACGCGCCTAAAGTTGTGCACCTTAAGCCCGTGCCGCCTTTGGTCTATGTTGAACCATGAGATGCCCCCCGGGCGCGAGCTGCGACTTTGGCGGACGAGAATAAAATTTCGGCGGAAATTGCCCGCATTCGGCGGCGGCTGGCTGGTCTGGATGCCGAGCGCGCGAGGCTCGCGCGTGAGCTGGAAACATTTGAGCAAAAGCCGGCATCTGATAGCCGTCGCTCCGAGCGATATTCCGATGTCGATGCTCCTGTCACCAATAATTCGCCGTCAGCCGAGAAAATAGCGTTATTCCGCCGTTTGTTTGCCGGACGCCCCGATGTCTTTCCAGTTCGATGGGAAAACCGAAAGACCCGGCGTTCAGGCTATTCGCCGGCCTGTTCCAACGAGTGGGCGAAGGGGATTTGCGACAAGCCGACGGTAAAATGTGGAGAATGCCCACACCAGGCATTCATCCCGCCCACCGAAGACGTTATCGAAAAGCACCTGCGCGGTGGCGATGCCCGCTCCGGTGACTTTGTCGCCGGGGTTTACCCATTGCTCCAGGACGAGACGTGCTGGTTTCTTGCCGCGGATTTCGACAAGGAAAGCTGGGCGGATGACGCCAGCGCACTCCGCGGCACCTGCCAAGCGAGAGGAATCGCCGCAGCCTTGGAACGATCGAGATCGGGGAACGGTGGCCACGTTTGGATATTCTTCTCCGAGCCCATTCCGGCAAGGACTGCCAGGCAGCTGGGTTCTGCTCTAATCACAGAGACGATGGAAAACCGCCCCGAGATCGGCTTCACGTCCTATGACCGGCTCTTTCCCAATCAGGATACAATGCCCCTTGGTGGCTTCGGAAATCTGATTGCACTGCCGTTACAAAGAAAAGCGCGCGAGATCGGTAACAGCGTGTTCGTCGACAAGGATCTGCGGCCTTACGACGACCAATGGGCGTATCTGTCGTCCCTGCCCAGATTATCCGCCGACATGGCCGCTAGGATTGCGGAAGAAGCGGAACTGTCGGGCCGGATTTTGGGCGTTCGGCTGCCGATCGATGACGAACATGCCGATGAGCCATGGAAGATGTCGCCGTCACGCCGCAGCGCGTCACGCCCCATAGACGCTGCGATACCGCAACGCATCAAGATCGTGATTTCCGACCAGGTTTACGTCGACCGGACTGAACTTCCGCCTGCCCTCATTACGCAATTCATTCGCCTGGCGGCATTCCAGAACCCGGAATTCTATCGTGCGCAGGCCATGCGATTACCGATCTTCGGAAAGCCTCGAGTCATCTCTTGCGCCGAGCTTTATCCACAGCACATCGCTCTGCCCCGGGGTTGTCTCGACGAGACGTTGAATCTCGTCAAAGGCCACGGAGCCGTTGCCGATTTGCAAGATCACCGCGAAATCGGCATGCCGCTACCGGCAGACGTTTCCTTCCAGGGCGAATTGCGACCGTCGCAATCGACAGCGTTCGCTGCACTCCTCGTCCACGACACCGGCATACTTGCTGCGACAACCGCCTTTGGCAAAACCGTTGTGGCAGCGGCGCTCATCGCTAAGCGCGCCCGGAACACCCTTATCCTCGTCCACCGGCGGGAGCTGCTCAATCAATGGGTGGAGCGCCTACACTCTTTCTTGAGTATAGATTCGAAGCATATCGGCGTTATCGGTGGCGGAAAAAGAAAGCCGACTGGAGTCATCGATGTCGCGCTCATCCAAAGCCTCGTCCGCAAAGGGAACGTTGCCGACATCGTCGCCGATTACGGCCATCTGATCGTTGATGAATGTCATCACCTGTCCGCAGCAAGCTTCGAACTGGTCGCGCGGCGGTCGAAGGCGCGATACATCGCGGGCTTGTCGGCAACTGTCGCCCGCAAGGACGGGCACCATCCGATCATCTTCATGCAATGCGGCCCTATTCGCCACCGGGTCGATGCAAGAGTCCAAGCTGCCGAACGCGGCATCCGCCACCGTGTGCATGACCGCTTGACGACATTCGAACTACCGCCATCCATGGCATCGGCGGAACGCCCCTCGATATCTGCGATCTATGCAGCTTTGACTCGAGACAGCGGGCGGAATGATCTTATTTTCGACGATGTGCTGCAATCGCTCGAAGCCAAGCGTTCACCTGTCGTCCTAACCGAACGGAAAGACCATCTTGATTATCTTCGGCAACGATTTGCTCCTTTCGTGAAAAACCTTGTCGTACTGCATGGCGGCATGTCCGCACGCAATCGGCAACTGGCCAGCGCGGCAATGCGGGTACCAGACGATCACGAGCGCCTGCTCCTTGCAACAGGTCGCTACCTTGGCGAGGGCTTTGATGACGCTCGGCTCGACACATTGTTTTTGACGATGCCGATCGCCTGGAAGGGTACATTGGCGCAGTATGTCGGCCGGCTCCATCGCCTGCATGACGGAAAAAAGGATGTTCTGGTCGTGGACTACATCGATCAGGCTATCCCGGTTCTTGCTCGGATGGCCGCGAAACGGCGCGCGGGCTATCGCGCTCTGGGCTACACGACTGCGTCGCCATAGGCGTCACCACGGCATGAAAAAAGGCTGTCGGCGGCCGATAACCGATGCCCGACGGTGCGCCCAGAAATAGCCAAAGGATGGATCGGATGTCGTCTGAAAAAAGCGACCGAAATCTTCGGTCTGTTTCAGGAAGAACTTTTCCCCTCTTTGAGAAAACCGAGCACCTCGGTGCTGGCGGATATGCTCGGGCCATCGCGGATGCGCTTCATGCCGAATATGGCGGCACACATGCGGCGATCAAAATGGTTGTGCAGCAGACTGGCACCAACGCGAGAGCTGTGAAAAATCGGTTTGACGCGAAGAATGGACCGAGCGGGAGTTTCTGATTGCGCTATGCAGGCATTCCGATCACATTCTGGAGACGGTCCTGGCGCTCGCCAACCGTAGCGAATTGCTTACCGCAAAGAAGCTGGTGGATGCGAAGGGCGCATTGCGGGAGATGATGACGCTGATTGATCGCCTGGAAGATCAATCGTCGACGAAATAATACATCCTGACGGCGGACGGCCGACAAAGCGGCTGTTGTTCGCGGGATCGATGGGGACCCGGACCCGATAAGCGCGGGGACCGCAGGGGACGCCGCACGATGGGGCGGATCGATCGCGGGGTGGGGATGGCGGCGAACCCGCCGGGGCCCATCACTTGCGCTGGCCGATGTAAATTCCGGATCGTTTCGTGGCCATTGTGAATGACGCTCGACTCGCCCGAACGGGTTACATACGGGGTGAATGAAGAAGTGCGCTGCGCGCAGCCTTAAGCTCTCCACCTGTAAACCACCCCATCTGAGTCCCGTTGTGTGGCATTATTCTGCTGGTTCGCCGGAAGCTGGTTTCACGTCCGCGATTTCCACGGCCCGGGTGGCGTCCAGGTTAGCTCCGCGGGTGGCTCTGTGGGCACCAGCGAGGACACAAAGGTCGTTATCCGCTCAGTCACGTCGGCAAGCGGCGGAGGTGACAGCGCAAAGGCTGTACGGCGCATAAAACCTTGCCATTGGGCTTGCTTAGCCGGGTTTTTGGTGAAGGCGTCGGTAAGTGCGATCGGTACGTCGGTGGGCCATTCCGTTTGGCGCCGGGCAAATGTCGCCTGAACCGCTTCCCTGAGAGGGCCGCTTTCGAACGAGAACGTCTCCGATATCGCCCAGATATCAAAGAAATCTTTCATCCTGCTGTTGCCCATGCCGAGGACGACGATCGCCTGGAATTTCTCGGCAATGACCGTTTCGGGCGGGTAGGCCCGTAGGATCGGCTTGGGCAGGTCGAGCAACGACGGATATTCGATTTCCTGGGTGCCGGGCGTCACGACGTCGCCAAAACCAATATCGATATGGATGGGAAGTACCGCACCGGCAATTGACGCGGTCACGGTGATTTTAACGCCGCTGTATTGATCCTCGAGCCGTGCCGGCTCGGCGCGCAGAGCTTCAGGAGAGAAGCTGACGCCGTCATCCGTGACAGGCATCGAGATGACCTCTCGAAAGAGCGTCCTGATGCGTTCTGGCGATGGCTCGCCCGATCCCAACAAATCAAGGTCGCCAGTGGACCGGTACGGTGCAGGAGCCCACAGGCTGAACAACATGGCGCCTTTCAGGACGAAATGATTGCGGTACGGGGATAGGCTGAGCCGATAGAGAAGCCGCTCGATCGCATAGCGCGTGAGCGTCAACTGGACGTTTTCGTGCCTTGCGCGCGCCCGCTCCGTCAGCCGGGTCCGCACCGAGGCGCCGACATTCCGAGGTGGCTCTTTGCGTGTCACTGCAGCGCCTCGAGATAGGGACGCATCACATTCTGGACACGGTCGATTCCGGCATAGCGCCAGATTTCATCGACCGTTGCCTTACGCTTCCGGATACAATCGCGAAGCGCCTCGAGCGCCACGTCGAGACCGATCTTGTGGCGGTGCTTGAAGCAGTCCGCAACCGTCTTCGCCGGGACCGTGATGGGAACGGGTACGTTTTCGATTCTGTGGACCTTTACACCTGCTGTGAGGGCTTCACCGGTGGCGCGAACCAGGCGAAGAGTGACGGGCGGATTCCTGGGCGCCCATTTCTTCCAGCCAATTAGCATCCAGACTTCATGTGGTGTCTGGGTTGTTAGCTCGTGGAACTGAAGCGCCGAAAGAAGGCCGATAACGCCATGCGGAACAGCCCGGGCGACTTCGGCCAGGCTATGGGCGGCCGAGAATTCCGCATCTGAAAGCTGATAAAGCCCTCGCCCTCGTTGGACAAGCGTACCATCGTCGAGCATGCGGCGAAGGTAGGTCCTGGGGATTCCGGCAGCACTGAAATCGCGCGCACGGGCGATGCCCTTGTCCCGAAGGACGGCAAATACCTCCTGTCTATGGGCCGGCGCAGTCATATTACATATACTAGGCATATAATTATCAACGCTTAGTATATGTAACATTCTGACCTCGCCATATCAAGGGGTTCGAAATTGCTTCCCTCACCCGCCGCGCCGCCGCCACGCCAGCTGCGCTGCCGTTCCCTCGTCTGCGGGAAAGAGCGCCGCCCCGAACGGTTCTGGGAAATCCGGCCCGTCGAAAGTCACCCTCAGAAAATCCTTCGGGGCCTCCCCGCTCGTCTGCGCCGTCCAGGCGTCGCCGACTCGTGACTTTCCAGCATAGACCCGGAAGGCCGGCGCGTTCTCGTTGTCGCGATTGTCGTTGGGCACGAAGCGCAGCTTGGTATCGATCGTTAAGGTGCGGACGCTCCCGCTCCAGCCGCCATCCTTGGTCGGCGCAAATGTCCCGATGACGTACGACATCTTTACGCCTCCGATGCTGGCTTGGTGTCTGCTGGTACATTCCGACGTTTTCGACGCGCTGGAGACGGAAGTGGTATTTGATCGACACCGCTCGCTTCGCGTTCCTTGAACGCTTTCATGAAATTTCGGTCGGCGTCGAGGAAGTTCTCGAGCATATAGGGCACCAGATCGGAAACCATCTCGCTGCTGCCCGAATAGGTCGCATTATAAAGCTCGACATAGACGCCGAGCTTGTGCGCAAGCTGCGGGCTGACAGTGATGCTCATCTTGACCGGTGTACGATCTGGCAGTCTGGCGAGTTTCAGATCCGGCATAATCAGCTTTGTTCCTTATAGGGCTGGAGGAATACCAAATCGCGCGAAACAATCACGTTCAGCGGCCAGCCGGGCCTGACGGTCAGCGTCGGCTGCACGTCCAGATTCTTCTCGGTGATACGCTGACCGGCCTGATTGACGCTATCTTGTGCCGATTGTCGCAGTGCGGTTAGCAAATCTCCATTATTGTTGCCGACCGACAGCTGGGTGGTCACGCCCAGCAGCGTAGACAGAGCCACGCCCTTCAGCAGCGCCCATGTGTGATAATCGACCTGGTCCGAAAGTCCGGCATAGCCTTGGGCGTCGGTGGCCGGCCAATTGCCGATTTCGACGGAGGTACCGTTGGGCATAATAATACGCTTCCAGACGACCAGCGCCCGGCTTTGGCCGAATGCGACGACACTATCGTAGGTGCCGATGAGCCTGGATCCGCGTGGCAGAAGCAGATATCTGCCGGTCGCGCTATCTCTCACATCCTCGGTTACCTGCGCGATGACAGTGCCTGGCAGATCGGAATTGAGCCCCGAAATCAGACTCGCCGGAATGATTGTGCCAGCGTGCTGTGCCTATGCGAAACCGGCATGCTCAGCGATCCACGTTGCACGGCCGCCACCGCCGGGATTTGCTCAAGCCGCGCCATCAGGCTTGGAACCGCGTCGGTCGGGACGGTGTCGAGATCAAGGACAAGCCGTCCCAAACCATTCTCCGCGCGCCGGAATTCGAGCTTGCGGGGCACGATGCCCAAGACCGTCAGCCTGTCCAAGGCGCGGGACAAGCCCTGCGAGTCCAAGAGAAGGTGAAGACGCACCAACGGCGCGGATCGGGACATGGCTCGACGACCTGGTCGACCTGAAAGCAGAATAATCGAACGGTGGCAGCGCAGATGGCGCGGCACACAGCTGCATGCATACCGACAAGCCGTCAGCACGTTGACCCAAAATGCCAGGCGAAGGTTCCCCATAAATGACCCGTCCCGCGCCTCGATGAAGTCCAAGCTACACGATGTATAGACGCGCGAGCCGGCATTTCCCCTCTTCTCAGACCGATAAAATCTACGAGGGCTTGTGTCGTCGTAGGCGTCTTATCCTAGGCGGGCTCGGCAATGCCGGTCCCGCAGAGTACCCCCTTGAACGGAGCCGCTGCTGAGAAGAGCGGCGGCTCCGTTTCGCTCGGGGCTGGACAGAACCGTGTAGGCCGGAACGGCGACCTCGCACAGCACATGGGGACAAACGGCGGGATCCCACAACACCCTGGCCAATCGTCGCGTCGTCGGTCAGCGCCGAAGCAAAGAGGTCGGTATAGGCTAGCATCTGTGTCGCCAGACTCGCGGCCCTATAGACCGAAGGTCGGCCTACGGAGAGGACATACTCGAAAAGGGACTGCGTTTCCCGCCACGCCACGTAAAAGTCCGGGGCCCGACGCAGGAACTCCCAACCCCAGCCGCGGCTGGGCAACACCTGCGTGTAAAGATAGGTCGCGGACGCATCCCAATCGTCGATCTGAAGATGCGAAGGTTCCGTCACGCTATCCCTCCCCTCTCGACGGGTTTGCCGGCTGTCCGTCAGGGCTTGTAGTCATTGCCATCATCGGACTCGTTCATGATGGCCTTCAGATCGCTTAAGGACTGCGGAACGTAAATGCCGACAGAGAGGACGTGGTCGACCACGCCGTCAACCTCCCCCAGGGGCAGGAAGAGCGTTTCCTGTCGGCGGGCATCGATGACGTCCTTGCGCAGCACACCGCGCATGACGAGCGGTTCCTGTTCACGAACAATCCAACGGCAGACGCGGGCGACGACATCGCCCACGCCTGGCTGCAAGGCATTGAGTTCACGCCGACCCATGCCGCGGAAGGAGCGTCCCCAGGCCACCACTGCGGCATCGCCCATGATCCTTTACTCTGTAAATCGGCGTGGGGTCCCGCTGCTGATCGGCATCGTAACTCTATGATTTGGAAAGACCGAGTGGGGTTACACCACGATGCCGATTTACACTCGTAGCGAAGCGGTCCGCATTCATGCCCCCAACAGCTCTTTTTTCAGCGACCAAAAGTCTTGCACTCTAAGCGTAACCTGGGATCCGCCCCTGGTCCTTCACCCTGGTGGCCGCCGCCTACAACCTGATCGGGCTGGCGAAACTGCTGGCGGCGACATGGGCGAGCACGGCAAGACCCGGTTGAGGGTTTACGAGCTGCAAGCCAAGGATTCGAAACTGCCGCAACCTCAATCAGCAGCGGTCAAACCCGCGCTTTCTTTCAACAGGATGTTAGTGGACAACCCACTCGAAAACGTGGAATGCGACAGTCACTATTCCAATCGCGATCGTTGTCCATATAATCCCCGCCCCGGTGGGCGTCAGCAAATGTGCCCTGGCTCGCATTTCATCCTCCACCACAATCCCAAATCCAATTCACGATGACGCTCCGGCTTCTTGTCACGCGCGCGCGCGTTTACCCCGCAGCGGCTCATACCAGTCGGTGCGTCCAGTCTCTTCGATTGCCCAGACCCACGCGGTATCAAATGACGCTTTCGAGACGCCCAGTTTTTGTTTGGCGAGATCGCGGAGTTCAGCTTTGGTTGCGATCTTCGGCAATCTGCCCTGCATAAATGCCCTAAGCCAAATCTTGCAGCGTAGTTGCTCTATCTCGGTCATCGCCTGTCGCGCTTCGTTGGAGAGCCGCAGGTGACGCTGCAAAGGTGCCGGAGCCGGACTTCGGCTCGAGACGCTTGTGCCTGCATTATCGCACCCTGCCAACGCACCGTGCTGCTCGGCGCCTGCTCTGCCTTCGGTTCTCAGAGCGGATCGAAGGCTATGGAGCGTCTTATAGGCGCGCGCACATTGATCTGAGAGTCTTTTTGAAAATTCGCTCAATGGGCGATGCGCCTGAGCAGGAGGGAACCGAGGGCGATATGGATCATGGCCTCGGAGACATCGATGCGGGTTTCGTAGTCGCGCACGAGGCGGCGCCATCTG
>JAKALI010000593.1 GCA_021813195.1 Pseudomonadota bacterium | reverse complement strand
ATGAATTAAATCTGCCCCCTTCACAACGCCGAACGATCTCAGCCTTGCGGCACACTGACCTATCGTCATCCTGGCTTCCTCGGTTCACAAGATCTGCACGACAATGCTGCGCTGCAAAAATAAGATCGTCCCGGCGGTCGGGATCATGTCAGGAATCGACCGGGGTCAGAGTGGCGTCGTGGGGATGAGGCGAAGACCGGAGAATGGGTCGCCAGATCCGGGCACAACATTTCACACTTGGCGTTGTGACCTGGATCGGTTTAAGAATGCTGGCAAAACATGCGAGCGAGCGCAAATAAGAGCATGAGCAACAACGATAAATTCACAGGCTTCCGAGGCAGCCTCGTCATCCCGGGTGGACGTATCGGCGTCCTTCTCGTGCACAGCCTCGGGGGCAACCCCATCGAACTGAGGTTCGTGGCCCAGGGTTTGGCGCGCCACGGTTACACCGTTTACTGTCCCCTTCTGCCAGGGCTGGGTGGCGGCACGGACGTATCGGGTTTGTCTAGCTGGAGGGACTGGTACCGGGCGCTGGAAACGGCGCATGACGATCTCAAAGCGCGCTGTGACACGATCCTCGTCGGCGGGCTGTCGGCGGGGGCCATGCTAGCTCTGCGTCTCGCACGCGAGCGGCCCGACGATGTTCAAGGCATCATGCTGTTCGCCCCGACGATCTGGCCGAATGGATGGGCTGTTCCCAAGAGCTTCCATCTCTTCCGCTTGGTGACACAGAAGTGGTTCGCGCGGCTGTTTCACTTCCGCCAGCGCCCCCCTTACGGCATCAAAGACGAGCGCATTCGCAAGTTCGTCTTAGAGAGCTTCAAAGGCGATGAACGCCCCATCGAGGATCTGTTCGGCCGTGGCGGCGGCCTTGTTTATGAATTCAGTAAATTGGCGCGCGAGGTTCGGCGCGGGCTCGGCCGCATCCGGCAGGATACTGCGATCTTCCATCCCCGCCAGGACGATCAGAGTTCTCTCAAGAACGCGATGATCATTCAGCGCGACCTGGGTGGACTGGTCGAGGTGACAGTACTGGACGACTGCTACCACATGGTCACCCTCGACCGGCAGCGAACCGTTGTGGTTGACCGCGCCGTCGATTTCGCCGTCCGTTTGAATAAGCGCCTAGAAGAGCGCGAAGCTGTGCGCCGCCTGGTCCAACGCTCGAGCGTCGCCGAATAGGCTCCGCCAGCTGCGCTACCAGTGAAAAAGACATGGGTCAAAAAGATCACGGGGCGCGGCGCGTCGAATGTGCTGCGCCCCGATCCTTATGACGCCTGATGTTCTCAGTGCCGCCGGTCGCGGACCATCGACCAAAAAGGTCGCCAGCAGGCGCTGATACCGGCCATGAAATTTCAGCGCGTCGCCCAGGGCAAAGTTTCGGCTTTTGCAGCCGGAGGGTTCTGAGCCTGCTGCCGCCTGGCGGCCTCACCTTCAGGAGCTGGCGCACCTACCGCAGCCTGATCGTCGCAGCGCGGGAGATCGTCCGGAGCCCGCGTCCATACGAAGCTTTTTGAGAACAGCTTGACGCCTTTGTAGCCTGTCACCTGGAGCTGATCGGCTCTGACGAGCTTAATGGCCGCATCGTAGGCCGAACCTGTCTTGGGATCATAGATCCATCCAGCATCCCACGACCCCTCTGGCATCGCCTGCAAGCCGCCAAGGATCTGCAGCCCGCAGATCGGTGTGGTTCGCCTGGCTGGGTTGGGGTTGTAGCGATCGACCAGCGGATTGCCCTCCGCATTGAGAGGGTCTCTCAACCACACGATGCGTCCGCACAATTTGGGGCCGCAGGGTGCGATTTCGACCGCGCCTTTACCGCTGTCGTCAAACCATATGCCGGCCTCGCTCGGATTGGCGGCGGCCGGCGTTGCGAGACTGGTGAAGCCGATCAGCACCGCAAGATTGGCCGGCCGCATCCGCCACGAAGGACGTGGCTTGAAGTCTTGCGTCTTGGTGCCGCGTGACACGTTCTTGGCTCCTCGATTCGAGTTTTAACAAAGTGTCGCATGATTTCCTTGGCGCAGGAAAGCGGCAAAAACAGGAAGTTAACTCACTTCACCTGCTCTCTCTGCTGTGGTTCGGGCGAGGCTCCTCCCGCCACTGCGTCAAGCCGCCCGCGACGAGGAACACTTTTCCGCCGCAGCGGTTTGCTCTTAACGGATGGCCTCGAGAGTAGTAGAAAGCCTCGTCCGGGTGCCCTCGAACTGGTTGCAATATTATTGATCGGCCGGTCCGAATGGACCCCCGCAGATGAACCTCTTCGCGCGATTGAGCTGGCGTTTGGCGACCACGTTGACCTGCGGGCTGACCGGGATGAGGCGCGTCTCGGTCGCACGATACCGGGACGGCCGCTGCTAAGAGCCCGAGTTTGCCACGACTGGACCTTGCGCATTCGATGATCCTCACGCTCGCCTTTCGCAATCTGTTTCACGATCGAATCCGTCTCGCGGTAACGCTGGTCGGCATTCTTTTTTCGATAGTTCTCGTGGCGGTGCAGTTGGGGCTCTACCTCGGCTCCAGCCGAATGATCACGGACATGATCGAGCGCACGAACAGTGATCTGTGGATCACCGCGTATGGTGCCAAGAGCTTCGAAGAAGGCGGCATCCTGCTGACGCCCGGACAGCGACATCAAGCGATGGCAACACCCGGCGTCAAAGCCGTGATCCCCATGGTGTCAGCGTTCGCCGAGTGGCGTAAGCCGGGCGGCGGCTCGACCCGCGTGGCCGTCGTGGGCATCGACGCGGAAGACGGCGGTTTGGCGCCGTGGAACCTTGTTGAGGGAACCTGGGCCGACATTCGCGCTCCCGATGCAATTGCTGTCGACCGCACGTATCTTAAGGATCTCGGCATCGAGAAAATCGGAGATACGGCGCAAATTGCTATTGGACGGGTTCGTGTGCGAGCCTTGACCGAGGGCATTCGCTCATTCACCCAGTCGCCATACGTGTTCACACCCCTGCAGCGCGCGCGCAATCTCCTCAACGTCGACGGCGAGAAGGGCGACAAGAGCACGTTCTTCCTCGTCCAGCTTGAACCCGGCGCCAATATCGAAACGGTTCGCAAGGCCTTATCCGCCCGACTGGAAGGCGCCGAGGTGCTGACGAAAGCCGAATTCCGCGACCGGAGTCTGTCGCAGTGGCTCTTCAAAACGGGTGCGGGCATCGCGCTCATCGGAGGAGCCTTGCTTGGCATCCTGGTCGGCACGGTGATCGTCGCCCAGACGCTCTATTCGTCGACGAAGGATCACATCAACGAGTTCGCCACGTTGCGCGCGTTGGGCTCATCAGCGTCCTATATCCACAAGGTGATCCTAGCCCAGGCGGGTATGAGCGCGGTGATCGGCTATGTGTTGGGCATGACCATCGCGCTCGGCGTTTTGTGGATGAGCCGCAATTCGCCGCTACCCCTGGTGATGACACCCGGATTGGCGTTCTGGCTGTTCGCGCTGACGCTCTTTATGTGTGCGATCTCGGCCGTGTCGGCGATTATCAAGGTCACGAAAATCGATCCAGCAACGGTGTTCAGCAGATGACCCAAACTCCGGTTCTCATAGCCAAGAACATCGTCAAGGAGTTGGGCTCGGGTGCCGGCAAGGTGCTGGCGCTCAAGGGCGTCGATATGGAACTCATCCCCGGGGAGCT
>JAKALI010000592.1 GCA_021813195.1 Pseudomonadota bacterium | reverse complement strand
CCACGTCGAACACCTGGACGGTCGAGGTGCCGGAGGTGATGGCGCGGGTGATCGATATCCGCGCTATCGGCTCGCGCGCCTCCGGCACGGCAGGCACCATCACCGGCGCCGGCCTCGTGATGCGTGCGCGCGACGACGTCACGATCGCGACTGCGGCGGAGACGATCTCGTCGTCGCGGTTGACGTCGTAAGGGCTACGTTCAGGGAATACGTCGGGCGATGCGGCAAGAGTTTGCGCTATGCTACGCCGTGACCTCGCTCGACGGCGAGGTCTGCTGGTCCAGCAATCCGTCGTCCGCCATGAGGTCGCCGATAAGGCTCATAGTAGTCGCCAGCGAGTTGGTTGCAGGTCGCCATTGCAGTCTGTTGCGGATCTGTCTCGCGTCGATCAACGCGTAGAATCGCTGCACCTGCGCCAAATCCGCGATATCCCGAGCATTCTCCAGCGGCTGCGTCGAGATCCAATGCGCGAGAGCGTCAAGGAGGCCGCACAGCCGAGCGGTCAATCGCGTCGCTTCGCTGTCGCGAACCGCATCCGTGCCGCTCCCGATCAGGTCGACGTAGCACTGACTCAACTCGTCGAATGTCTGGGAGGCGGCACGACGAATCTCGTCGTCCTCTCGCCTTCCGATCGATACCCCTCCAGCTTCGATTTCAAACGATCCGCTGTCCATTGTCACCACTCGCATGAATTGCCGAGGTATGATCATACGTGCACGGGCGACAACTTCCAGCCAGAACCCGGCACAAGTCAATTTCCTGGTTCTGTGGATGCGAGAGCGGATGTGCGCGTCGGAAAAAGCCCTGGCGAGGCACAAGTGTTTTCCGTCGTGCGTACGAACATTGCGCAGCCGATCCTGTAGTGTTCGCTTGGGTCGGGATGGTGACCCGTCCCGGCGTAGCCTGTCAGGCAGCGCCCGCTTGAGCCGTGGGGTGGCCTAATTTGTACTCAATCGCGATCATGAACGCCAAGGGAGGCGTCGGGAAATCTACGCTGACCGCAGCCATCGCCGAGACGCTATCGGCCAATCACCGCCTCAATGTCCTCGTCGTAGATGCCGACGGTCAGATGAGTCTGAGCCTGATGTGCATGGCGGTCGATCGCTTGGCGGTTCTTGGCGATGAACGGACGACACTTGTCGGCTGGTTGTCGCAGGCCGCACTGCACGGATCGGGCGCGGACTGGCGGAATCACGTCGTCGGAGACGCTTCGGATATCGACGACGCTCGCAGCGTCTACTTGATGGCCGGAGACATGGATCTGCCTCTGCTGGAGCGGGAGGCGGCGTCACAGCAGCGAACGGGCCACGTCCGAGGGGCGATCCGGACGATGCTCGACGAGGCCAAGGCGCTATTCGACGTCGTGCTTGTCGACTGCGCGCCAGGACTCTCGGTCATGACGGAGACGTTTCTTCGCGAATGCGATCACCACATCGTGCCGGTGAAACCCGATCTGCTCGCCGTGGCGGGGATGCAGTATCTCAAGCGTTTTCGCGCGCGTGACCGCTCACTCGGCTGGGCGAACCATCTGGGCATCGTCGTCAATATGAAGCACTTGGGTATGCCACTCGACGAGACGATCCATCAGTCCTTGCTGGCCGACCCGAGCCATGCGTGCTTCACGCCGGCGATTCCGTGGGTGCCGCACGTGCAGAAGGCGTCGCTTCATTTCAGAGGCGGGCGCTCGTTCCAGAACAAATATCCCGGCGAGTTCGGTCGTGCCATCCGCTTGCTCGTCGATGAAATTCTCGTGCGTGTTTCAGGGGGTGCGAGGCCCGTTGCCTTGGTCGGCGGCAATGCTAAGGCTGCAAGTCGCGTCTGACCTTTGAGCGGGACCGGTTGATCGGCTGTCGTCACACGCTTGGTTCCGTCCACTTCAACGGCCTCGATAGCAGAAAGTCGCAGGGCGGATCGGATCACGCGCAACAACAGTCAAGGCATCGGGCGCAGAAGTGTTTCTCTCCAGCGAACGCTTCGCCGCGGCGTGCCAGCCCCCAGATCTCATAAATATCGGATGGAGGGAAAAATGACGGAACTCGCAGAGTGGTGGCCCCAATTTATCGCCGCGTGTGCTGCGATCACGGCGTGGTGGCTGTGGCGGCAAGGCATCCTTGTCACGGCAACAGTCAGTGCGATCAGCGCCGTCGCACTGCTGCTCCTGAGCCATGATCTCCAGACAGCGACGCTCGCGCTGGCGGCACAGATCAAGCTTCAGCCCATGCCCGACAAGGCAACGCCTCCTGTCGCAGCGGAGGCCGATCGCCTGCGGAAGCGGATCGCCGTGCTCGAGCAGGAGCAGCGCGACCTGATCAGCACGAAAGACGCCGTGGTACGCGACAGAGAGACCACGCTCGCGGGTATCGTGGCGCAGCTTCGGCAGGTCGATCCGTCGCGTGCCACTCTTGCTGACGACGGCGCTCGAGCCACCAGCATCGCGCGCATCGACGGCGAGATCGCTCATCTGGCCGCGGCCTTCCGATCGCTGGCAACCGTTCGGAGCTCCGCCGCACAGGATGTCGCCAGCGTCGTCAAGCTGCGCGACAAGATAGGGGTGCAGCTCGATACCCCACAATACTCGATCAGTTCCTATCCCGACCCCGAGGTCGTCAAGAGCAAGGTCGGCCGATACTATGTCGTCGAGTTGAAGGATGCAGAGCGCGGCATCCGCTACTATTTTGAGAAGGGCCGCTACACGCTCGACCGGCGCAGTGAGGAGTTCCGTGCGTCGCTCAACACATTTCTGGCCGATATCGTCAGTCGGGTACACGGCAAGGTCGACTACGATCTGTTCGTTCGCGGCAGCGCGGATGCGCTGCCGTATCGAGGCCAACTCGAGCCGGGATTCGAGTTCACGCACGTCCGGTATCTGCAATCGCTCGGCGGCGATAAGTACGGCGACGCCCTGATGGAGCATCCCGTCGAAGCCAAGCTGCGAAACGAGGATCTTCCGCATCTCAGATCGGCCTACCTGCAGAAGATCATCACGGAGGCCTACCCTGTGCGCGCCCCCATCATCCTCGAAGGTGGCGTAACGAGGCAGGTTGCCGATCGCGATCGAAACGCCGAAATCCTGTTGTTCATGAATTGGTGACGTTGCTCCGGCCAGACGGCAGGCTGTCCCGCCAGGGCAGAGGCCTTGCTGGTGCCGGGAGCAGTCTTGAGCCGCGCCAAATGAACGACGCTCAATGATTTGTGAAGTCACTTTCAACCTGACATCGACACAGTCCGCCGCGCAGCCGGAAGGTGCTCCTCAATTCAATGGCTGTATCGCAGCAGTTCACGCCCTAGTGTAATGCGAGAGCGTCCTCGGTTCGGTGCGGAGGATTGGCGGAGGCGATGTTCCCTCAGACGGCTGGAGTCGGCCTTCCCTCGGTTGCGCCCGATCAGGCAACAGACGAGCTTCACGACCCGACCATTACGAGCGACCCCGCTGCCGTGGTTTGGAATGCGTGAAGTCGCAAGGGCACTGAGCCCTGCGAGACGCCTCCGGCGAGCCCTCTGCCGGAGGCGTCCTCGATCATGGTTCGCCCGAAATTTCCAAAAGCAAGATGCAGAACTCAACCATGCCGGAATTCGGGGTGGCTCTATCGCACGAGCAATACCCGGCCGGGCAATAATCATCTCCGCGGCGTGACCGTAAATGCATTCACAGTTCA
>JAKALI010000591.1 GCA_021813195.1 Pseudomonadota bacterium | reverse complement strand
ATGGGTGGCGCCGGTACCGGTAAGCCCGCGGACTTCTTCATCATCGACGACCCGATCAAGGACGCCATGGAGGCCGAGTCGCCGACCGTGCGCGAGGCCGCCTGGCAGTGGTTCACCAAGGTGGTGTATACCCGCTGTCACGTGCTCTCGGCGATCATCATCACGATGACCCGGTGGCACGAGGACGACATCGTCGGCCGCCTGACCGACACCAAGAATCCTGCCTACGAGCCCGAGATCGCGAAGCAGTGGACCGTGATCAACCTGCCGGCCATTCTCACCAAGGCCGACGGCGACCTGCCGGCCGCGCTCGACATCGAGTTGAACGAGCAGGGCGAAGCAGCGCTGTGGCCAGACCGCTTCCCGCTCGAGCACCTCCACTCCGCGAAACTTCTCAACCCGCTCGGCTTCTCCGCACTGTACCAGGGGCGCCCCACGCCGCCGGAAGGATCGTTCTTCAAGCGCGCCCACTTCCTACCCTACAAGCCGCACCAACTGCCGAAGAATCTCCGGATGTACGGCAGTGCCGACTTGGCAGTTTCGCCGGACAAGAACGCCGACAGTTCCGTGATCGGTAACTGGGGGCTCGACGAAAACGATGACCTGTGGTTGCTTCCCGATCTGTATTGGGAGAATAAGGCCGCCGACGAAACCGTTGACCAGCTTCTTGCCTACGCCAAGACCTACCAGTGGCAGACGTTCTTCGGCGAGAGGGGAGTGATCGATCGAGCGGTCGGTCCTTTCCTCGACAAGAAGATGATGGAGCCCGGCAACCAATGGTTCCACGTCGAAACCTTCCCGGCGGTAGGCACCAAGGCCATGCGCTGCGTGTCGATCCGTGGTCGCATGGCACAGCAGCGTGTTCACCTCCCTACATTCGCTCCATGGTGGTCGCGCGCCGAGCACGAACTGCTGAAGTTCACCGGCAGCGGCAAGGATCTCAGCGATGATTTCGCCGACATGCTGGGCATGATCGGTCAGGGTCTCGGCATGCAGTTCAAGGCGTCGAAGCCGGCAGTGCCGTCGAACGTGATCCAGATCGGTACGATGGCATGGGTCAAGGCCGCTCACGACGAGGATCAGCGTGCGCGTAAACGCGCCGCTGCCCGAAAAGGGTTTTGACCATGATCAACCCCATGCTCGACTTTGCTGCGCCGGCCGGTTTCTCGCCGGGCGCCTCCGGCCTGCTGTTGCCGGACTTGATGCAGGGCGAATCGCGCGAAGAGAAAGAAGTGACCTCCGAGCGAAAGGCGCTGGTGGCCCGATGGCTGAAGAAGATCGAGCGTGCCAAAGCGCACTGGGGGCCGGCATTCAAGGTCATGCGCGAGGACATGAAGTACGCCGCCGGCCTGCAGTGGGCTGGGCAGACCGGACTGGATGACGATCGGTACGTCGCCAACTTCGTGCTGGCGCACGTGCAGAAGAAGACCTCGACCCTGTACGCGCGCAACCCGAAGGTGGTGGCCAAGCGCCGCCCCAGGATGGAGTTCGCCCTTTGGGACGAAAAGCCGGAGTCCCTGGAAATGGCGATGCGCGGCGCGATGGCGGGCGATCCCGACTCCATCGCCCTCTTGGCGGAAGTGCAGCAGGCGCTCGCGCGCCGGCAAATGCTGGAGCGCGTCGGCAAGACGATCGAAGCCATGTTCGCCTACTACACCGACGAGCAGGAGCCGAAGTTCAAGCTCATGCTCAAGCAGTTGGTGCGCCGCGTGATCACTACCGGCGTCGGATACGTGAAGGTGGACTTCCAGCGCGAGATGGGACGCAGCCCGGATCTGCAGGTGAAGATCTCGGATCAGGCTCAGCAGTTGGCGCATCTGGAGCGCCTGGCAGCCGAAGTGGAAGAGGGCGAGGTGTACCAGGGGTCTGCTGACATCGAGGAACTGCGCACCGGCCTCGACACGCTGCTGTCGCAGCCAGAGATCCTGCTCAGAGAGGGTGTTAATTTCGACTTCCCGGGGTCTACCTCGATCATCGTCGACCCGGCCTGCAAACAGTTGCAGGGCTTCATCGGCGCCAATTGGATCGCCCAGGAATACTCGTTCACCTGCGACGAGATCGAGGAGATCTACGGCAAGGACATCAAGGATCTCGGCGGACGCGAGTACGGCCAGGCCGGCACTCTGCTCAACCGGCCGCACATGACCGGCGATAAGGAATACGCCACGTACCGCGTGTACGAGGTGTACTCGAAGCTCACCGGGGAAATGCTGACCGTGTGCGACGGGGCGAAGGACTTCCTGACGGACCCCGAGCCGCCGCGCGTGCGCGTCGAGCGTTTCTGGCCCATCAGTGTGCTGACGTTCAATACCGTGGAGTGGTCAGACTGCGAGGAGCACGGCAACATCTTTCCGCCCTCGGACGTGCGGCTGCTGCGTGGTATGCAGAACGAGCACAACCGCTCCAGGGAGGGGTTGCGCGAACACCGCATTGCGAACCGGCCGGCGTACATCGGTCCGAAGAACATCCTCAAGCGCGAGGAGAAGGATCTCATCGCGAACCACGACGTCAGCGAGTTCATCGAGCTGGAGAACATGCCGCCGGACGCGGATCCGCGCAAGGTGATCGCCCCGCTGGAGAAGGCTCCGATCGACCCCGAGGTGTACGACACCACGCCGTTCTTCGATGACGCGCAGAAGGTGGTCGGCAGTCAGGAAGCGAACTGGGGTGGCGTGTCCGGCGCCGCCGCGACCGAGGTCTCGGTGGCGGAGGGCGCCCGCGTTTCCTCCTCGCAGTCGAACGTCGACGATCTGGACGACATGCTCTCCGAAGTGGAGCAGATGGCAAGCCAGGTCATGCTGGCCGAGCTGTCGCCGGAAACCGTCGCAGAGATCGTCGGTCCGGGCGCGGTGTGGCCGGCGCTCACTGCCAGCGACATCGCCAAGGAGATCTACCTGGACATCAAGGCCGGCAGTTCCGGGCGCCCCAACAAAGGCATGGAGCTGGCGAATTTCGAGCGCATCGCGCCGACCCTGATCCAGATCCCCGGCATTTCACCCCGCTTCCTGGCCGAGCAGGCAGTCAAGCGCATGGACGACAGCCTGGATCTGGCCGAAGCGTATCTGGACGGCTTCCCTCGATCAATGCCCTGAACCGGATGACCCCCATTGGGGCGCCCGGCGCGGCCGGCGAGCCAGGCAGCGACAACCCCGAAGACCAAGGCAGCCAAGGAGGTGACAACCAGGCCAGGCCGGCCCAACGCCCGCCGGGCGCCCAGCCAGCGTATCCGGCGGCCGGTGAGGACGCGGGGATGGGCGGGCCATGAGCAACATCACCAACGCCATCATCGCCGCCATGAACGTGGATCAGCAGGCGGTGCAAGGCTTGACCAAGGGCGTGGCCGGCGCGCAGTTCCGATCGCCCGACCAGCTCGGCGATGAGCTGGCATACGAAGCCTACAAGGCCGATACCCTGGCGGCTGGCGGCCGTCCACTGCCGATCGAGCAGTGGCGGATCGTCTACAGCGCCGGAAGGCAGATCACACCGCACACACCGCAATCTTGACAGTCTGAGCAGTTAGCTTAGACTCGCCGCAGGTCAACGAAAGTCAACGAAACGTTGACACCCCAATCGACGGAAAACGGAGTCGTCACCGTGCCACCCGAAACAGCAGGCAACGAAAACAACGTAGCGGCATCAACGGCAGGGGTGGCGCAA
>JAKALI010000590.1 GCA_021813195.1 Pseudomonadota bacterium | reverse complement strand
GCGGCTTGCGTTCGTCGCAAGCGACGCCGCCGCCGGGGATAACCCTGCACCGAGGCACACGAACCCGCAGCCCATCCACTTAAGAAATCGCTGCCGCGTGTTCAAAGGAACCGAGCCACCTCTCTTGTCCGCTCCGCGCCACTCACGCCAAAGCCCGATGGAAAGCGATCTGCCGAAACCCGTTGAAACCAACGACCCGTTCGCGCCATTCATCTTGGCCTACGGCCATGCAATGCTGCGATGGCAGAGCGTGGAACACCGCCTGCGGTTGCAAAGGATGCTATGAGCACGAGACTACTCACCGCCCGCCAAGTCGCCGAAGAACTGGCCGTCAGCCAGAGCATGGTCTATGCGCTGGCGGCCCGAGGCGAAATCCCTGCGGTGCGCATCGGCACCGCGCTACGATTCGAGCCCGCCGACGTCGAGGCATTTGTCCAGGCCAGCAAGATTCCCGCGGCAGTGAAGCCGAGCGCGGCAAATGCCGGGCGTCCTGCGAATGTGCGGCCGAGCGCGCCCGACATCATGGACTGCTTCCGGCGTGCTGGCGTCAAGCCGAGGCTGGAAAAGCCAGCAAGGGGAAATGCGCGATGACACGCCTTGCCACCGAACAGCGGGCCACCCACCTGGGCATCAGCGCGTGCAAGGTGCAGCGCTTGGCCGCGGCCGTGCTTGACCAGCACGAAACCGCGGCGCTGCACTTCATCTGCGGCCGCATCAGCGCCAGCGCCGTCGCTTAGGTGGCGATCGCCCCACCCGGACCCGGCCGCACGCCGGGTTTTTCACGAATGAAAAGGTCCGTTTGGATCGCGCCAGCATTCATGCTGACCTTTTCTCCTTCCGCAGCTTCGCTTATGGCGTCTTTGCTGGTGCGCCCGATGTATCGGAGCGACGCCGTGGCATCCGCCCTGGCGATCGAAATAGACGACGCCGTCATCGCGAAAAACTCTCCTATCTCCGCTGGTCGTAGCGTTTTCCCGATCAGTTGCAGCTTCATTGGAATTCTCCTATCGCGGATGCCTTAGATTGCGGCGCGTGCCACCAATTCAAGGATGTCTCAACGGCACCTCTACGTCGAGGCAGAAGTGCCGGGCCAAGCGGGAACTTCCTGCAGACTGTGCCGACACGTCGTCGATCAGTTGACAATGCACCGGCCAGACACCGAAGGAGGAAGTCGCGATGCATCGCAGCAAAGACGTCGGCAACGAATTAATCGAAGCTCGCGAACTATCGAATCAGTGGCTCGCGGTCGCGACTGAGATGCTGGACGGAACCCCGATCGACAATGCCACGCCACGACAGCGCGCGGCGGTCGCCCTCCACCAACTCAGCTTCGACCATCACGCGGCAATTCGCCTCTTGATTGACGCCGAGATGATGCCGCCGGCGCGAGCCTTGTATCGCCCACAGGTCGACGCGTACGTGCGCGGTCTGTGGCTGCACGTCGGGGCGTCCGACACCGAAGCTGATCGCTTTCTACGGACCGGAACAATCCCCAAGATTGACCCAATGCTGAGTGCGATCTCGCGTTCAGACGCTGCCCTTTGGGGTCCTCTTGCCGAAGTGAAGCAATCGATCTGGAATCAGCTATGCGACCAGACCCATGGCGGAAAAGCGCAAGTACTGTCACGTCAGACCGCTGACGAGATCGGGCGCCAGTTCTCCGCGAGCGAGGCGCTCCGGTACCTAATGGCATCCACGAATTTGAGCGCGCTCGCGGCCATAGGCATTGCAGCTGTTCCGGATCGGGTTGATCTTGCCGACGCGCTCCTTCGCCGATTCAGGGAGATCTTCCCGCGCGCACACGCCCTCGGCACCAGATAACGTAGCCGCGCCTGGTTCCATGAACGACTCAGTGCGGTTGACTGTGAAGTCGCAATCGCGCGCCGGACCGCGCCAGTCAGCGCGCCTGGGAGCCGTAGTCGTCGCCGATGCGCGGTGCGTCGGGCGCCTGGACGTCAAGTGAGGCACGGTAGGCGACGCAGCCGCGCATGAACTGCCCCCACTCGGGAACGGCGATCTTTGGCTCAACGCGTTCAGGCAGCAGCGTCCACAGGTCGGGATGATGCCAGCACAGATCGTGTCCGGTGCTGTCGCGGTGCGCGCGGATGCCGGCGCGCAGGCGTTTGGCTTCGACCAGCAGTTCGTCGCGACTCATCGCGTCCAGATCATCGTCCATGCTGTACTCCTGGTGTCAGGATGTAGGCCTTCGGCCATCATAGGCGGGACGTTGGAGACGCGAACACCGCGGTAGGCTGGCGCCTTGGCAACAACAGGGAGACCGCCATGCGGTTCAGGGTGCCAGAAGAACCGTTCGAATTTCAGATCGCGGATGTCGACTGGGCCTTCGCCGGCATGGACCAGTTCCGACCAGCCACGCAGTTCTTCAGCTACCCGCGAGGGCTGCAGTTGCCAGAGGCGGACATCCGTGTTGTGCCGCTCCCAGAGATCGAGCCGTGTGCGCCACGCTTCGCACGCACGGAGCCGCTAGCGCGTGAGCGCATTGTGCCGATCCTCCTTGCATTCCGGTGCCAGGAGGGCGTGCTGCCGCCTGTGCAGGTCGAAGCACTGAAGGACTCACGGTACCAATTCCGCCTCGTGAACGGCTTCCACAGGTATTGCGCATCAATCGCCGCCGGCTTCACCGAGATCCCTGTCGTGACGCATCCGCTCGCTTGGCGCCGAGCGTGGTCGGCATCGGTCGAGACGGCCAGTCGATGAAAATCACCATGTGATTTCACCGGAGCCACCGATGAGCAACCCGTCGATCATCCTCGATTGCATTTCCGCTGCCAAGGACATCGTCGTCGCCTCGGCGGCATTGGTGACAGCAGGAATCGCGTACGCCGGCCTCGACAAGTGGCGCAGCGAACTGCGTGGACGAGCCGACTTCGATACTGCTCGACGCCTCGCCCTGGCTACCTATCGGCTGCGCAACGCGCTTCGACAGGCACGCGATCCTCTGATCCTTGGGAATGAATTTCCCTCTGGGTACCACGCGAATCTTGGCCGGAAGGACGATGATGAGGAATCTGCCGCATGGCGCCACATCTATTCGAATCGCTGGGCCCCGGTGATGCACGCCGTGCAGGAGCTCGACGCAGCGGCGCTTGAGGCCGAGGCCTCCATGTGGCAAGGCAATGTCCGACAGACGGTGGAGGCACTGCGTGGCTGCACCTGGGAGCTTCGGACGGCTATGGAGAGCAAGATCGACGACGCTGCAAGCGGCGGTCAGATTTTCCGGAGCAACCAAGGCCACGCACTAAAGACTAGGCAGCGACTCTCATTTTCCGTTTCAGCAGACGATAACCCGCTGAACGCCAAGATCGACGCGGCCGTGCGCGACCTTGAAGATCTCTTGCGCCCGCACTTGGCTCGCGGGCGCGAGCGAACGCGGTGACGCGCGACAATCCGACGCGGCTACTGGTTCCCCACGGATATTGCTGTGTATATGGATGTGCATAAATTCCAATAAAACAACAGACTTTCCCTCGACGATGAAGATTTCCACCTGGAATGTGAACTCGCTCTCGGTCAGGCTGCCGCAGGTGCTCGACTGGCTGAACACCCTGCAGCCGGACCTGCTGGCGCTGCAGGAAACCAAGCTGACCGACGACCGGTTCCCGCAGGCCGAATTGCAGGCAGCCGGCTACGCCAGCGC
>JAKALI010000589.1 GCA_021813195.1 Pseudomonadota bacterium | reverse complement strand
TTGATGCCGTGCGCGAATTGCACAAGCTATTGCCCGACTGTCGCGTGATTTTTCACAGCTCGCATGGCGAGCCGGAGATCATGGCGGCGGCCTTTGAGGCGGGAGCCTCGGGCTATTTGATCAAGGGATCGTCACAGTCGCTGGTGTCGTCGATTCGCACCGTGGTCCGTCATGTCTGGAAGAGTCAGGAGCCCCTCGGCGGCGAACCGACGCCGGCTTATCGCCGACCGGCCGTCAAGACACAGATTCGGTCGTCTCTTCAGAATTTGTAGCGGGACGAGCTCGATATGTCCCGGCATCTCCCGACGAGAAGAGAGGGGCGGCATGAGATGTCAACGGTGTGAGAGCCTCGTGGTGACCGAGGTCTTTGTGGATTACGAGGCCGGCGGCGGCGGGATGTCGTTTCTCGGCTACCGCTGCCCCATGTGCGGAGACATTCTGGATGCGACAATTCTGCGGCATCGAGCGGAGCCATGCGCGCCGGCGCATCACCATGCCAGACGCCGCCGAGCGGCGGTATTGGTGGAACGACGACGCTTTCCGTCTCAGGGCGAAGCAGCCGGATCGCTGGAATGAATTCTTCATCGTCGGTACGTCGCGGCCCCTCGCAGAATGAACCGTCCGGGACGGTGAACACGTCGCCGACGCGGCGGCGCATCCTGGTCATCGATCACGACGACGAGGTACGCGGCCTCCTGTGCGACCGGCTCAGCGCGCTCGGCTTTGAAGTGGCGGCGGAAGACAACGGCGTCTCGGGCCTGTCCCGCATCGCGTACGACTGGGATACCGCTCCCTTTCACGGCATGCTGGTGGAACTGCAGATGCCGGTGCTCGGCGGATTGGCCGTTCTTCAAGAGATGAGCGAGCGCTTCCCGACCGTGCCGGTCATCGCCATGTCGGATGCCGCGCATAATCTGCGCGAGGAGTTGAAGAAACATGATCGTCAGTTCGGCATGATCGGTTACGGCGTGGATTGCCTGACCGTGTTTGCTCACCAAAGCAAATCCTGGTGGGGCGACCGTGCGGTGAGCAAATTTCACGGCGTTCCGGTAGAATGGCATTTCGACTGTGGAATGCCGGAAGCCTTGTGAAGCAGGAGCCGAGCCCTATGGGATGCCAGGACAGCCAAGGTGGCAAGCCTAGAAGCTGGGATTCTGATGTAAATAGTTGGCAACATGCCTCGCCGTCAGACGAAAAGGCCTGTGCCTGGAGACAAGACAGCGAAGGCAATTGGGATACCGATTGCCACAACTGCTTTGTCTTCATCGATGGCGGTCCGATCGAGAACGGCTTCGAGTTCTGTCCGTACTGCGGCGGACGGCTGCAAATTGCTGATGAAACGGATAGTTAGGAGACGAGCCCGATGGAAATTTCGGATGCGCTGGCGATCATTGCCGCATACGAAAATCAGGGATCGCTGACTGGTCCTAGGCGCAGGCTTCTCGCAATGGCTCGGACGACAATTTGGGAGCGCGCAGAGGAGATCACCGCGCGTGTGTCTAGCGCTCCGCGCGGTGGCGTGCCGGAGACCGACATGCGGCATTTAGTTAGCAAGCTGTGACAGGAGGCGAGCCAGTGAGGCGAATTTCGTTTATGCTGACGAAAGAACAGATCCGAGCGCGCACAAAAACTGTCACGCGGCGGCTCGGATGGGAGTTCGCCAAAGCCGGGATGCTCTTGCTGCCTGTCGAGAAGTGCATGGGCCTCAAGGCTGGGGAATCGATGGTGCCGCTCTGTGGTCCTATTCAGCTTGTTTCGACGCGGTTCGAGCCGCTGCAGCGATTGATCGATGAACCTGAATATGGCACCGAAGAATCGCGTCTGGAAGGCTTTCCGGGCTGGACTGGTGAACAGTTCGTCGAGTTCTATTGCAAGCAGCCGGGCGCCTATCCGCAGCGCAGCGTCAATCGGCTTGAATTTGAATATACCGACTAGGAGGCGAGCCAATGACTCTGGCTGAAAGAGACGAACGCGCCCGTCGCATCAATGCATTCATTTATGGGATGGCGACTGGCGTATTGCTCATGGGGATCGCCAGCGCGCCGATTGTCTATGTGCTTTGGCGCCTAGCGCGCACGGTTGGAGGATGAGCGGCCGATGAAACTCTTTGCCCCGCGTTACAAGCGATATGCTCCATGGCCCGTAGTGATCTGGCATAGATTATTCGGACATAACGGCTATTGGAATTGCGGCCTTACTATCCGGTGTGTCGGTTGCGGCGACGAAGTGAAGCTAATTTAGTTGGAGGACGAGCATCTTGATTGCCGCGCTCTACGTCGAAACTGACGGCTGTTACTTCGGCCTTCCCGGCGTTGACCCGTGGGATGAGCGGCGCGATGCGCGTCTCTATGCCGGTCCGTATCCGGTTGTCGCACATCCTCCCTGCCAGCGTTGGGGGCGGTTCTGGCATGGCAGCACGCGCAAGCCGCACCAGTTCAAGCTTGGCGACGACGGTGGCTGCTTCAAGGCCGCGCTCGTTGCGGTGAGGCGCTGGGGTGGTGTTCTTGAGCATCCCGCCGATAGTCACGCCTGGTCGCACTTCGGGATCAACCGGCCGGCGCGAGACGGTGGATGGATAGCGGCGGACTTTGAGGGTGGCTGGACCTGTTACGTCGAACAGGGCAATTACGGCCACCTCTCGCGCAAAGGCACTTGGCTATACGCGCACGGTGTCGGTCTGCCGGAATTGAAGTGGGGGCGACTTCCGCAACGGCTGCACCCGGTAGCGCTGGAGAAGTATGGCTACGAGAAAGCCAGGCGCATCGGAATGATGGCCATGATCGGCGGCAAAGATAAAACGAAGGTCAGGAACGCCACGCCGCTGCCATTCCGCGACCTGTTACTGTCGATTGCGC
Organism: Pseudomonadota bacterium; assembly: GCA_021813195.1. Next base: position 829 of record JAKALI010000589.1, on the reverse strand, counting down.
GGACGGCGCGCCGCGCTCAAGCGGCATAGATTGGAGGACGAGCCGATGAAGTTGCCGGTTTATATTCTGATTACGTGTGGTGCTCTCCTTTGGGCCGCGATTATGATCTCTGCCGCATGTATGCACTATCTAACGCAATAGTAGACGAACCGACCGCGTCGCTTGTCATATTTAGCCATTATATATCCGGGGGAATCCGTGCCGCAGCCACAGCAAGCCTATCGCCATGTCCCTTACGACATTGATGTAGAACAGGCGCTTCTTGGCTCTCTTTTTGTTGATAACACCCTCATCGACATTGTTGCCGCCGAGATTGCGCCGGAACATTTCTACGACCCGATGCACGCTCGTCTCTTTGAGATGATTTGCTGCCTAGCCTCCGAAGGGGCCGTGACGCCGCTCATTGTTCATGCCGCGATGAAGGCTGATGCCGGTCTGCTGGAAGTCGGCGGCCATGCCTATCTCGCCGGCCTCGCTCAGGCCGCGCCAGCGCTCCCGAATATTAAGGATTTGGCGCGCATCCTCAAAGAGCTGGGGACGCGCCGCCAGATTATCGGTATCGGCGAAAAAATGGTGAACGAGGCCTATGAAAGCCCGGCTCTCCTTCCCGCCCGCCAGATCGCCGACAGGGCCACGGAGCGCCTGCTGCAGGCCGGGCGCGCCACCAGCCGCCCGCTGCTGTCTGCCTACGAAATCGCCGTGGAAAGCCTCAAGGAGGTCGAGGCGATGGCTTCCGGCGCTCCGGTGGCGATGGTCAAGAGCGGCCTGGACAGCCTGGATGAGGAAATCGGCGGTCTGCGTGGCGGCGATCTGGTCGTGGTGGCGGGCA
>JAKALI010000588.1 GCA_021813195.1 Pseudomonadota bacterium | reverse complement strand
GACAACGCCATCGACCTGGTGCTGATGGGGCAGCCGCCCGACGGCTACGACGTCGAGGCCCAACCTTTCATGGACAATCCCCTGGTCGTCATCGCGGCGCCGACCCACCCGCTGGCCGGCGTGCCCAAGATTCCTCTTGTACGTGTGGCCGAGGAGGTGTTCGTCGCCCGCGAGCAGGGCTCGGGCACGCGCAGCGCCGTCGAGAACTTTTTCGCCTCGCGCGGGCTGGCGCTCAGGGCGGCCATGGAAATGAACAAGAACGAGGCGATCAAGCAGGCGGTGGAAGCGGGCCTGGGCCTGGGGGTGGTTTCGCTGCACACCGTGCAAGCCGAACTGGCCGCGCGGCACCTGTGTGTCCTGGATGTCGAAGGGTTTCCCTTGCGGCGCCAGTGGTACCTCGTGTGGCGCCAGGGGCGGCGCCTCAGCCCCGCGGCACAGGCCTTCGCCCAGTTTGTCCTGAGCGAGGCGGCACGGATAGCGCGCGGCGGAGACAAAGCGCAACCTCGAAGAAGGAGTCAAGCTTCCCGATAGACCCGGCTCACCAGCAAGGTTTTGCGGCTCAAGTCAAGACGTGCCACTTAATCCATCCCGAACAGATTTTATCGGCGTGAACCCCGGCGCCGCTGCACTTCCCGCCCAGACACTCGCCTTTTTCGTTTGCCCCGAACTGGACGAATTTCCCGAACAAGACGTGTCGGCGCATGCCGGACCATTTGTCGCATGTTCCGCAACATCGCCACGCCGAGGATCGAGTCGCTACGGTCATGTGCCTCGCGCCAGTCGGCGGCCTTCCTTTTTGAGCCGGTGTTGGATTGCCGTTATGACCATAAGGATTCGAAGTCCCAGGGAGCGCCCGCAAGATACGCGATAGGAAAGACGGAATTATCCTAACCGGGCTGCCATGAAACAAGGAGACCGGCGGCAGCTTGATTATGCCCCCTACCAAAATATGCGCGCTGCCTGGGCACGGGCCTTTTGGAGAAGCTCCCGTACGAATATCGCGTCGACGGTCGGCTGGCTTCAACCCGCATCATTGACGCGGAAAGGGAAGTCACCGAACTGGGGTTCTGAGCAGCGGACGCCGGGTAGGCAAAGCGCATTGCACCGGATAGGCAAACGCAACATACTTTCCCGCGCCGGGCTGTCTAGACGAGTTGCTGGAGGCGTGGAATGCTTACTTCAAGAATTGAATTCGAAATCCCCGCGGGGCGAAGTGTGCGCACCACAGAAGACACCCTTGCCGTCGATTTGGATGACGGCCGCAGCCTGTCCGTTCCCTTGGCCTGGTATCCGCGCCTGCTGCACGCCACGAACGAGGAACGCGCGGCTTGGCGCATCGTCGGGCGAGGCCATGGCCTTCACTGGGATGCCCTGGACGAAGATATCAGCATCGAAAACCTGCTTGCAGGACATCGTTCCGGCGAATCGCAACAATCTTTCGAACGCTGGCTGGCGGCCAGAAACGGGGCGGCATAGCGCCTGGTGGCTGCGGATGGTACCGCAGCCACCAGCCAGAATCGTTCACGGTGATAGGAACACCGCTACGAATATCACGTCGACGATCACCTGCGTGTGGCCAGTATCACCGATGCGGAGGGAGAAATCACCGAGCTGGAGTGAAGCGGCAAGGGAACGGCACGCGGACCTGCTGCGACGACGAGCCTGATTCCGTAGGGTTACGAAACCGACAGGTTGCGACCCGGTGCTGACCGTCGGTTTCTGAGAAAGCAGACATTCGCCGTTTACCACGCGAGGCGCTCACCGGCTTGCCGGGCAACGCCGGGAGGGTGAAATCGCACTACGGGCAAACGTCGAAGTAAATTGCAATTTGACTCACAAGCGCTCGGGCCGTGCCAACCTCCGCAGACGGTGCTTGAAGCGAGGTCGAGTGCGTAACGCTCTTGTGAGCAACATCACCGCGATTCTTTCCGTAGCTATTTAAGCTTGCTGAGAGAATTCCATCTATTTCGTCGAGAGTTTTTCCGGCACAGAGGGAAAGTAAGGCGAATGACTGTGACTTGACACCATTGTTATCGGAAATTGCGCCACGTGCCGAGGCAAGTAACTCGCTAACAAAGGTCGAGCACCTGGTGAGATCGAGGACGTCATCTTGAGGAAGCCCACGTTTCAGGCCGATTGCAAGCGCGAGGAGCTCCGGAGACTGGCGCATCCAGGTCGGGCCGGCCGCCATTCGGGCTTCAATAGCGGCAATATTGTCTTTCGCCCTGGACTCCAAAAAGTCCTCAATCTCGGCATGCACCAGCAAGCGGTAGGCAGCAAGCCGATCTAGGTCGGGTTCGAAGGTTGCCGGATTCGCCAACTCAACCTGCACTTGGTCATCGACGAACTTCCGTGACAGCTCGTCGACTCTTTGCTGGAGAAGACGGAAGTGTGGACAAGGCACCGGCATAGTTAGCTGATTCGATGCTTATGCTGGTCATAGGTCTTACCAAGGCAGGCAGCTAAGTCCTGCCCCCAGCGGTCAATACGATAGAACGTGGCGTGCACAGACTTTGTGGTCTTCTCAATCGCGTCGCGAAAGTCTCGGTCGAGGCACAACTTTTTGAACACCTCAACGATCGCCTCCTCCTTGCCAACTGAAGCTTGAACCACTGTGGCGTCAGCAAAGAAGCGAGCAATGCAATCGAACAACGCCCGATTGATAACGCGCTCGTAGCGATCCCCCAGCCACTTCTTGAATGCATCATGGCCAAAGAAACCATGCGCCATACTAAGTGCCGAATCCAATCGCTCAAGTATTTCGCTGGCCTCCGTTTCGCGAGCCTTCCAATCGGACTCAAAGTATCTGGTGTTAGTGTCAAGGAACTCTTTGAAGTCACCCTGATATTCTTGCAGGTTCTTGTCGAACGCCAAGAATCTAAGCACCAACTCCGAATCCCGCATTCTCTTATCAAGTACGTCGCCAAATATGGCTTTAAATGGCGCACTGCCAAGCAAGTACTTCTCTATGGCATCCAGTAAGTTGCCGCCAATAAGAGCCTTCCTAAGCTCCTGCGGCGACAGAGGAAGGCTTCCACTATTTAGTCGGAAGAAGATCGCGTACAAAAAGTTCTCGTCGTTCCAGTTACGGATTAAGGTAGAGCGAAGGGTCGCATTTTCGAGGTACTCACGATCTTCATTTGGGAGGTCGGAGAAAAACTTATCGTTGAGATCACTACGAATATCAAGACCCTTTAGTTTGTAGCTTCCATCCAAGAATTCGCTTATGGCTACCAGCCTTTGCTTACCATCGATGACAATAAATCTACCTCGATGGACTTTGTTCTCGGCTAACACAATATTGGGCACGGGCATGCCAACGATTATGGATTCGAGTAGTCGACTTTTTCGAGTGTCATCCCAAGCAACGCGCCGCTGAAAGCCCGGCTGTAATTCGATGTTTCCCTTTTTTATCTGAAGATTGATCGTCTCGATTGTCCAGTCGGCGTTGAGGACGACCGCATCCTTAAAGGTGACCGGTTTAACAATGTCGTCTTCATCTTCTTGTTGATCGTCAGGGATCAAGTCGTTTTCATTAATCATGGGCTCTTCTCATATGTACTGGTGTCACGAAATATTACGTGTGCTCACCGATTGCCTGTCGCGGCAAATCAAACGGGGGCATACCGTTGATTTGCATATCGTGCTTAATCTAAGCACAAAAGCATACATGAAAGCTCTGCCA
>JAKALI010000587.1:1361-3687 GCA_021813195.1 Pseudomonadota bacterium | reverse complement strand
ATCGATCCCATCGCATTCTGCAACGAGCATGTTGGCACAATCTTCAAAAAGCGGCAATTCAGCGTTGGCTGCGAAGACTTCTACGCCTTCGCTTGGGGGCGGCGCTACGTCGCGGAGATCTATCGCTTGAACATCTGGATGAGTAATGATCACGCGGCACTCCTTGCCAAATATCGTGGCCGCGACCTTCTCGGGCTCCTCGGCGGTGCTCTTATTGCCGTCGAACACAACGAACAGTTTTGGAGGTTGATTCCCAAAGGATCGATCCTCTCTTGTCTCCCTCCAATCTATTACCATTCCTATCGGCCACAACTAGAGAGGGCCGGCTGGATGCGGGACGAAGAACCGAATCCACATCGCCTTGCGTTCTCGCATTGCACGGGCGGCGATATGAGCGCCGGCGATCATCTGGTACTCTACAGACCGATATCACCTACCGAAGCATAGCGACACTTTGCTCCGCCGCCGGAATAACCGTCCGGCGGCTTTTTGTTGGGCTTAAATCAGCGCCCGACCTCCCGGTTTCGGGGAACCCTATTTGAGAATACCCAAGAGATCTTCCGGTCATAGCATTGTGTTGAATTAAAGAGTGCGCTCCCTCATGTTGAGGAAGCGCACTCGACAAGACTGACGCGAGCTAGGCGTCTGACAATTCCACGAGGACATTCAATCTGCGCCCACCATGAATGATCTCGCCGGCGTTCTTATATCCTTCCGGTGTCGGCTTCCGCGTATCTTGCACAATCACGCTACGCTTCAGGTAACGTGCGCCAATCAAGTCGGGACCGGCCTGAAAAGATATCCGTCCACCCTCGATTTTGGCGCCACCGACTCCCCATACCGTGGATGCAATTCGAGCGCTGGCAATACCCTCCGCTAGAGGGATAGAAACGAACTGCGTCGTTTGACTCATACCAATCCTTCCTGGTCAGATGACTGACTGACCATACTTTATAGTTGATCGCCATAAATTTCAAATTGCTTTCATGTAAGCGGCAAAACAAAAGAAAATGCCACGACTATAAAGCCGTGGCATTTTTATGATGGCTACGCTCCAAAAGTAATGCTACTGCCCCGCGTTGATGGCGGCGCGGGTTTTTGGGCCGAGCGTACCCCAGCCGGTAGTCCAGGGACTGCCGGCACAAACGATATCCGCCGCACACTGGAGTTGCTGAACCGCCTTCTGCGTCAATGCGCCATAATAGCCGGTGGCATACTGCGCGCCGAGATAGCCACGCGCGATCAATATTTCCTGAAGCATTGTCACGACTTCACCGCGCGAACCCGCGGCGATCGTCGCCATGAAAAGCTGCGAAGGCGCGAGCGGTGAGACAACCGAAGACGAGGGCTGCACGACAACATCAGGACGCGCCACGGCCGAAACCGAAGGATTAACGCCGGACAGCGAGGGCAGCACGACAGGCGCAGGCGGCACGGGAAGCGCGAACGTGCTCGTACTTGCCGCTTCGCTTTGCGACGATACATTGCCCGAGGCGTCGTACGCCGTCACGGTATACCAATAGCGCGCGCCGGGCATGAGCCCCACATCCTGATATGACGTCGCGCTGGTCGTCGCGAACGGAATGCCATTGCGCGAAAGATAGTAGAGCGGCGTACCGGAAACATCCGCCGACGCGCCCCACGCCACATCAATCTCGCTCGTCGACACAGCCAGCGCCGTCACGTTATATGGCGTCGAAACAGTGAAATTAGCGGGCAGCGTCGACACATTCACCGTATTCGAAGCGCCCGAAACATTTCCCGCCGCATCATAGGCGACCACCTGGTACCTGTGCGAAATGCCAGCCATCAAACCGGTATCGGTATACGTCGTGCCCGTGATAGGACTCGCCGTCGCAATACGACTGCCATCGCGCACAAGATAATATCCCTCAACGCCAACATTGTCTGATGACGCGCTCCATGAAAATGCAATCGACGAGGTCGCCACGGAAGTCACGATAAATCCCGCAGGCGCTGCGGGCGGAACGCTATCGGCAACCATGGAGATGGGCGCCGATGCCTGCGACTGTGGCATGAGATTACCCGAAGCATCATATGCCGCAACGACGTAGGTATACACGCCGGGGCCAATCGTATCGGTTATACTCGTGCCCGCCGTATTGGCAACCACTCCCCCGTTCCGATACACATAATATCCCGCGACCGGCGTGCTCGTGCTTACAGGCGCCGTCCACGAAACCGTAACGTGCGAGCCCGAAAGCGACGCCGTCACGCCCGTCGGCGCCGTAGACGGCACCACCTGCGCAAACGCCGCCGCGCCCAACGCCAATGCCATCACGCCCAGCACGCCCGCCGCCATGCC
>JAKALI010000587.1:0-1351 GCA_021813195.1 Pseudomonadota bacterium | reverse complement strand
GAGATAGTAGTGTCATGCCTCTATTATATATCCTCTGCCCTGCAGGGTTTTTACCCAATGTTACGCAACGAGCCGCCGCGACGTATAATAGAAAGACGTTTTATGAAAGGTCGGAAATCTAATATATTGCTTTATCGTTATGTCATCATCGTCAAAGGCCATCCTCTGGATCGTCATCGTGGTCGTAGTAGCCGGCGGCGCCTGGTGGTACCTCGGTTCAAGAAAAACCGAAGCGCCGAGCACCCAAACCAACAGCGCCAACACCGCAGCCGCGACCCTCAGTCAGGGCAGCTCGAACCAAAACCTCGCGCAGGACTTAACCAAGATCGACGCACAGATGAACGGCTTGTCCTCCGACTCCGCCAGCGTAAGCCAAAGCGTGAACGACCAGCCGATCCAGTAAGTTCGCATTCCGTAAGCTTCAAAACAATCTCATTAACGACATGAATTACAAACCTTATATTGCCACGATTGCCGGCGGCGCACTCGCGCTCGCGGTCGCCCTGCCGGCATTCGCCCAGCAGGTGCGGCTGAACGCCGGCGTCGGCGTCAATCTCGAAGGCGATGCGACCGGCACCGTCCGCACGGAACTCAGGACCCAGCTCGGCGACCACGCGAGCGGCACCGTCCGCGCGGAAGTTGAAACGCGCACCGCGGAGCGCGGCGATCGGGAAATCGAGCGCCGCATCACCGCATTGAACACCCTCACGGCGCGCATCAATCAGATGATCAAGCTTTCCAGCGATCAGAAAACGTCGCTCGCCGCGTCTATCCAGAGCCAAATCAGCGAGCTGACGGCCTTGCAGGCCAAGATACAGGCGGATATCCAGGCGAACGCAACGTCATCGCTCAAGGAGGACGCGAAATCAATCACCGGCTCCTACCGCATCTTCGCACTCGTCATGCCGCAGGGAGCCATCAGTGCCATGGCGGACCGCGCCCTGACGCTCGTCTCGATGTACCAGACGTTCGGTACGAAATTGCAGGCGCGCGTGAGCGCTGCCCAGGCAAGCGGCACCAACGTGACCGCCATGCAATCGGCCTATGCTGATTTCACGGCTAAGATCGCCGATGCCCAAACTCAGGCCCAGGCGGCCGTGAATGAAACGGCTTCACTCACGCCGGACAACGGCGATCAGGCCAAGTTCCAGGCAAACCAGGCGGCCATCAAAGATGCCCGCGCGAAGCTCCAGGCGGCCCAGCAGGATCTCGTCGCCGCGCGCAAGGATGCCGGCACGATCGTGAAGGCGCTTCTCTCGCTCGGCGCGTCTGCCGATGTTTCAGCTTCGACCACCGCAACCGGCGGAAGCCAATAATAAAAGTATTGGTTCCGCAATAAAAAAGACACCGC
>JAKALI010000586.1 GCA_021813195.1 Pseudomonadota bacterium | reverse complement strand
GCTGCACGAAGTGGGATATGGGTCACCGGGCCCAGACGAAGCCTTTCCCGCTGCCCGCCACCCATGGAACGTCGACTATGCCCCTGGCAGCTCGAGCAGTGGATCAGCGGTCGCCGTAGCGGCCGGCCTGTGCATGGCGGCTACTGGTACGGACACCGGTGGCTCCGTACGGCACCCTGCCGCGGTATGTGGCGTGGTCGGAATGAAGGCGACCTTCGGCCGTGTAAGCACGTATGGTGTCATCCCGCTTGCACAAACGCTCGACCACGTTGGGCCGCTGACCCGTACAGTGCGGGACAACGCCCTCATGCTTCAGACGATGGCCGGATACGATCCAAACGATCCACGTTCGTCGGAACGCGCCGTGCCGAACTTCTCCTCGCTCATCGGCAGTGGAATACAGGGGGTCACCATAGGTGTGCCGCGACGCTTCATCGAGTCAACTCCGCACGACGATGAAACGCTTTCCGCTTTCGGTGCTGCCTTGCGGGAATTCGAGCGGCTTGGAGCGAAACTGACGGACGTAGACGTCGCTGGACTGAGCGAAGCGGGTGAGATGGCCCCGCTCATGATCGGCTACGAGGCATCCCGCAACTATCGGGCGCAAGTTGAGGCGCATCCCAGCGAGTTTGGAGCAACGTTCAGGGAGCGAGTGCTGAAAGGCGCACGGTATAGCGCAGACGACTACCGGCACGCTTGCACATTGCGCGAGGAATTGCGTAGTGCGTACGCACAGCTATTCGCTTCTGGGGTCGATGTTATCGTCAGTCCCGGGCGTGAAATACCGGCAGACACGATGGCCGAACTGCTTGCAAACCCATCAAAGCGAGGGGTGACGAACCGCATGTACAACCTCACCGGCATGCCGGCACTCACTATGCCGATGGGCTTCAACGCCGCCCGATTGCCGATCGGTATACAGATTGCGGCCGGGCACTTTGAAGAATGCGTCATATATCAAGTGGCTGTCACGTATGAAGATGCGACGGAATGGACGAAGCACCACCCGCTGTTATAAGAAGTTCCGTTTATTCGTCTTGGAAAACAGAGACCAATCGAAAAGGAGGAGAAATGGCCAAGCAGCAAGGTGTGAATTCGCAGCAAGAAAAGGACAACGAGACCGCGATGCGCGCGGACAAGCGCTTTGAGTACTCCGCGATTGTGGACCGCGAACCACTTAAGGTGCCACGAGGCGTGCGAATGATCATTTGGCCGGTGGTCAACATCGAAGAATGGGACATCACGCGGCCCATGCCTCGGCAATACTCCAGTCCTCCCGGAGGACAGACTATCGTTCCGGACGTCCAGAACTGGGGTTGGCACGAGTACGGCATGCGCGTCGGAATCTGGCGCATGATGGACGCGTTCAAGAAACACCGGATCAAGCCGACGATGTCAATCAACGCGAAGGTGTGCGAAACCCGACCGCGTGTAGCGAAGGCGGCGCTCGATGCCGGGTGGGAGTTTATGGCGCACACCTACGTGCAGATGCCGATTCACAAGGTCGAGGACCAGCGGGCAATGATTCGACAGACGATTGACGTGATCAGCAAGTTTACGGGCAAAACTCCCTCGGGTTGGCTCGGGCCGGGTCGGGGTCAAACACCGGCGACGCTCGACTACGTCAAGGAAGCTGGCTTCACATGGTTCGGAGACTGGGTCATGGACGAGCAGCCGTTCTATGTTAAAACCAAGCACGGGCCGATACTTTCGATTCCGTACTCGGTCGAATTGAACGACATTCCAATCATGCTGCACGCCATGCATGAGTCCGACGCCATGCTTAAGCGCGTTCGCGATGCCTTTGAGCTGCTTTACCGCGAATCGGCTAAAGGGGTCCGTATCTTTAGCTTTGGCGTTCATCCGTACGTCAGCGGTGCGGCGCATCGCTTCAAGTATTTCGAGGCAATGCTCGCGTACCTTAAGAAACAGAAGGGCGTTGTGTTCTGGCAGGGTGACGAAATTCATGACTGGTATCGCGACGCGGTAGGCGCCAAGTAGGATTGGCGGATGCCTGTCCCGCAACCACCAATCGCCGATTAAGGAGGAGGAAAACATGACGACGCGACGCAGAATGCTTCAATGGTCCGGGGCCGCACTTGCAACGGCCGCGCTGCCCGGAGTGACGTGGGCGCGAAATTGGCCGGACAAGCCGATTCGGGCGATTGTCCCATTCACGCCAGGCTCGACGACAGACATTATCGGACGCATCGTGCTCAGCGAGCTTTCGGGCGCGCTGGGTCAGTCGATCGTAGTCGAGAACCGGGCCGGCGCTGGCGGAACAATCGGTACGGATCTGGTGGCTAAGTCAGAACCGGACGGCTACACCGTACTCGTTCATGCCTCTGCTCATTCAGCAGCCCCGGCAGCCTATCCGAGAGCACCGTACAACGCTGCGCGGGATTTGGCGGGGGTCACGATCTTCGGTGTCGTACCAAACGTGACGGTGATCTCGCCGGCGAAAGGGATCAAGACGCTGAGTGAACTCGTAGAGACTGCGAAGAAGCGTAATGTGACGTTTGCATCGGCAGGCGTGGGCAGCGCAACTCATTGGGCTGCAGAAAGGCTCATACTGAGTGCGGGAATAAAAGCAACACATGTTCCATACAAGGGCGGGCCGGAAGCCCTCACGGATGTTATGACGGGTCGCGTCGATTTCATGTGCACTGGCGTTTCCTCCGGCCTTAACTTCATCCGCTCCGGAAAACTCCTTCCTCTTGCCGTGAGCACAACAAAGCGTTCGAGTGCGCTTCCCGAAGTGCCAACGACGATAGAGGCAGGCTTTCCCAATAGCGACTATACGTTTTGGAATGGTCTCCTTGTTCCAGCAAAGACGCCTCGCCCGATCGTCGATCGCCTGTACCACGAAACAGTCAAGGTTCTGACGCATCCAGCCGTGAAAGAAAAGTTTAAGCCGCAGGCCGTGGAGACCATGCCGCTTAAGCCCACGGAATTCGACGCGCTGATCGCTAAGGAGATTAAAAACAATCTTGCCATCGTCAAGGCGGCTGGTCTTAAGTTCAACTGATCGGCAGGGCCCGAGAAAAGGCGGCAGTGCGCTTTGAACTTTTCGAGGGTTGCGCAGCCGCAGCTACCGGGAAAGCAGTTTCGCCCGGTAGTTGCCGCATGCCGCGTGCGGCTCTGTGTGCCGAGATTGACGCGCGCGAAGAACCTTCGGAACCTTCGGGGACGAACCTTCGGGGACGACGAACCTTCGGGGACAGTCCCCGAAGGAGAAGATCTTGCTCAGGCGCCCTGCCGATCTCCGCTAGCGTGTATCCGTGCTTGAGATACGCCCGCGCCACCGCCTTGTTGCGCGCCGCCTAAATCCTGTCTATTGCTCCTGGTCGGCGCGAAGCCAGTCGCATTCAGCCGTTCACCGTGCTCATGCTGCGCGCGTCGTAGCGATCGCCGGCTGCCGCACCCATCGGAAAGACCGCCTCTATCCGGGCGATTTCCTCCGGCGTGAGCCGTACGTCGACCGCGCCGATGTTCTCGTCTAAGTATTGTCTGCGCTTGGTTCCCGGTATCGGCACGATGTCGTCACCGCGCGCGAGCACCCACGCGAGCGCGAGCTGCGCCGGCGTGCAGCCCTTTTTCTTCGCCATCGCTTCCATCTGCCGCACCAGGTCCAGATTGCGCTGGAAGTTCTCGCCCTGGAACCGCGGCACGAAGCGCCGCCAGTCGTCCGCCGG
>JAKALI010000585.1 GCA_021813195.1 Pseudomonadota bacterium | reverse complement strand
TCGCGCAATGGGGCATTGAGCCGGCTGTTCGAAAACTCGTTGGAATGTTCGCGTTCGCGCTCTGGGATGAGAGAGATCGGGTTCTGCATCTTGGCCGCGATCGTATGGGTGAGAAACCTTTGTACATTGCAGAACATTCAGGATATCTCTTTTTTGCATCCGAATTGCGCGCCTTTCGTGCCATTCCGGGCTTTCATCCGCGAGTAAGCGGCCCGGCCGTCGGTGCCTTCCTGCGAGACGGCTGCGTTTCGGGACACCGATCACTTTTCGAGGGCGTTTACAAGCTTCCGCCTGCCCATCTACTCTCGGTATCCGCCGGTTCCGGCGAACGGCTGTCGGCGGATTGGGGGCACCACCGGACGCCCGTTGCGCGAAACCTGGTATCGCCGCGGCCGTACTGGAGTTGTATTTCCGCTGCTCGGCAAGGCCGCCACTCTCTGATTAGACGCGAGCAGGACGCGATGATCCAGGGCGAGGAATTGTTGCGCCAGGCCGTGAAACTGCAGACCTACGCGGACGTTCCCACGGGCGCATTCCTTTCCGGCGGCATTGATTCATCACTGGTGACTGCTCTGATGCAGAGCCAGTCCACTCAACCCATCCGCACTTTCACCGTCGGCTTCGACGATTCGCGATTCGACGAATCGCAGCATGCGCGGGCAATTTCGGCGCACCTCGGGACCCGACATGAGGAATATTTGTTGAGCGAGCGGGAGATCCTCGGCCAGGTTCCGGCGATTGCTCGATGGATGGATGAGCCGACTGCCAATCCCTCATTTTTTCCAGTCTATTTGATCTCTCGCCTCGCACGCGCCCAGGTTACCGTGGCGCTCTCAGGAGATGGCGGAGACGAACTCTTCGGCGGATACAATCGATATGCTCTGGCACCGCGTGTCTGGCGGTTGAGTCGATGGATACCGGCGATGTTTCGGCGACCGTTTGCCTCACTCATCGAACCCGACGAACCACAATCGGACGTTCCCGCGTGGGCACGACGTGTGGCCAATCTAGGCACCCAAGTCGGCTCGGTGGATGCCCGGCGCAAATTCGCACGCGTACTTGGCGCTGGCGATTTTCGCGACGCCTACGAACGATTAACGGCCTGGTGGGTCGAGCCGTCGAATCTCATCGAGCCAATAGAGTTTTCCCCTCGAGAATGGCCCGCGCATTTCCAAGCCAATCTGTCATCGATGTTACTGGCCGATCAGATGAATTACCTGCCCGATGACAATTTAGCGAAGGTCGACCGCGCCAGCATGGCCAGCAGTCTCGAGACACGGTTACCGCTTCTTGATCACCGAATCGTGGAGTTTAGCTGGCGCCTTCCGGACTCGATGAAATTGCACGGAGGAACGACGAAATGGCTGCTCCGGGAAATTCTGGGGCGCTATCTTCCTCGGCATCTATACGAACGACCCAAAATGGGGTTTAGCGTCCCCTTGGACCAATGGCTTCGGGGCGCACTGAGAGAGTGGGCAACGGCAATGCTCGAGAGCTCAGTGTTTTACAGTATGTTTCCGTTTTCGCAAGGGAAGACCCGCGCTCTCTGGAACGAGTATCAATCAGGAACGAACCCCTCGGCAAACGAAATGTGGTCGCTTGTAATACTTGGCGCTTGGGCCAATGCCACGCATTCCGAGGCTATCGATGACAATTTCGCGTAACTCCGCAACCCCAGCTCTTCAGTGTGCTTCTACATCGACGGCGATTAGCGCATGATCCTAGCGACTTTTTGGCTGTGCGTATTTGGAGCCACCTACTGTTATTTCTGGTACCCAATGCTGTTGGCGATCTTGCCGGGACGACAATCCGGCAAATTGATGTCACCTTCGACCGTCAGCAAAATAGCAATCGTGGTTGCCGCGCGAAACGAGGCCAGCAAGATTGCTGACAAGCTTGAGAACACATTGATCATGGCGAATCCAGGGGTGCAACTTGACCTGATCGTTGCGTCGGACGCATCGGATGACGCGACAGACGAGATCGTCCAACGTTATGCGTCTCGGGGCGTAAAGCTCGTTCGATCTCGTGTGCGCAATGGCAAAGAATATGCTCAAGGACTCGCGATTCGGTCGACGGATGCCGACATCATTGTGTTCACCGATGCGGGGACCATTTTGTCAAAGGACACACTCGAGCATTTAGTTGCGGCATTTGAAGATCCCAGTATCGGAGCTGTGTCGAGCGTGGATCGGTTCATCACCGACGACGGGGCTCTCCAGGGCGAGGGAGCATACGTTCGCTACGAGATGTGGCTCCGCGATCTCGAGACGCGCTTTCATTCGCTCGTGGGCTTGAGCGGGTCTTTTTTTGCAGCGCGCTATCGCGTGTGCGAGCGCTGGGACAACCGTATCCCCAGCGACTTTGGGACCGCGCTCGCCTGCGCTGAACTTGGCCTGCGTGCTGTGTCGGATCGGCGTGTCGTGGGCTATTACAAGAACATCTCGGATAATCGCAAGGAATATCAACGCAAGGTTCGCACGGTTACTCGCGGGATGAATGCGCTGCGGATACGAGGTTCCGTCCTCAACCCATTCCGCTACGGCCGATTTTCATTCGAGGTGTTGAGCCACAAGGTGATGCGCTGGATGACCCCCTGGTTCTTGATCGGGACACTTTGCGTGAGCGCGATACTGGCATTGCGCGGCATCGTGTTTCGGGCCGTTCTGGCGGTGCAGATCGCGCTTTATCTACTGCCGGTAGCATCCCGAATCGCACCGAGCCTACGTAAAATCGGATTGGTGCGGATCGGAGCTTACTTCGTCGAAGTCAATGTCGCCATACTCCACGCGACGCTCCTGACGCTCGCGGGCCGCACGATCCTCACCTGGGAGCCGTCCAAGCGGTGAAGCTGCGAGCCCTCCCTCCGGTACGGCGCGCCGTGCCTATGACGATCGGACGGTCCCTCGGCGAGCGGTCAATCGCGCATATTTTCGGCAATCGCCAGGCAACGATGTTCACATCGGGGACCGCGGCACTATATACCGCGCTTCGCGATTGCGCTTCCCGAGCCGCTGTCGGAGCACCGGAGGTGATATTGCCGGCATACGGCTGCCCGGATCTGGTGGCGGCATGTGCCTACGCCTCCGTGTTCCCTCGGCTCGTGGATATTGCACCGGAGGCCTGGGGTTATTCTCATGGCGATCTGGAGCGCCACGTCAACCCGAATACCATTGCGGTTGTCGCGGTGAATCTCCTGGGTGTCGGTGACGATGCCGCGCCGCTTCGTGCGTTATGCCGGTCGAAGGGTATCGCGCTCATTCAAGACAGCGCACAGCACCTCCCACGCATCGACACGGACTGGCCTGGCGATTACGTCGTGCTCAGCTTCGGCCGAGGCAAGCCCCTGAACCTCCTTCACGGAGGCGCACTGTTCACGGCCAGGCAATACGAGAAAACCGATTCCATTGTAACACCCCGTCTCCCGCTCAAATCCAGAGTCCTTACGAGTCGATTGGCCGCAGCCGCGTTTAATTTCCTCACCCGACCGGTGCCATACGGACTCCTGACCACCCTGCCCGGAACCGGTCTCGGAGCCGTAAGGTACAAGGCCCTGGAAAGTGCATTTCCCCTCCCCAATCGGGTGATTCAGCGGGTGAGCGCAGCATTCGAGCTCTATCGTCGCGGGCCAAGCTATGGACGGCAACTCTGGGAGCCCGTGCTGAGCGAGTGGCACCAGTGGGGCATCGAAGAGCTGCGATCGATCACCCAG
>JAKALI010000584.1 GCA_021813195.1 Pseudomonadota bacterium | reverse complement strand
TACGATCGCTGTCGATGAAGTCCCCATCGCATTTGGGGTTCGCACAAGTCATGATTTTCCGATTACAACGTTGGACCTGCGGCTTCGCCAAATAGCGAATAATCGATACTTCGAGGGCGCGCTCTACGAAACGGAATCTGGCCATGAAGTCCGGGCGGCGGATCATCCGGACAGTCTGGCCCAACGGGAGAAAGCACTCACCCAAGGACCTGCGATTCGCTGGGATGGCTACACGCCGGTCCATAAGTACATTTGGTTGGCGCTCGGTGTGTTTATGCTTGGCTTAGTAGCTTGGCTGCGCCAATCAAGTAAACAAAAAACCACGGATCGCATAATACGATGAACTCCAAATTAAACGCGGTAGTGGCGGCGCTGGGGATTCTGGGCCCTGCCGTCTCAGTGTACGCAGCGTACACTGACACCTGTGTCCCCGGAACAAGTACCGAAGGAGCATGCAAGAATCCGGCAACCAACTGCACCTGGGAACAGGTAGGTTCCACCGGAGGTTATAGCAGCGGCTCTGGAACCTGTCTGCAAATCAAAGGCAACGGCTCTGGCTCTCTTAGAGTGTGCAAGTGTCAGTAGAATCGTGGTGGAAGCGTGGCTGACGGAATAGCCGTCAGCCACGGCTGACCCTCCTGCGATATACAGCGAACCGACGGCTTCACCAGATGAGAAACTGGGAGCCTGACCATAGGTGGGCAGGAAAGCGCGCCTCCGCCTTTACGCTCGTTGAGTTGCTTGTGACCCTCGCCACCATCGGCATCCTGGCTGGGCTGCTTGGTGCTGCCATCATTTACGGACGTGAAAAGGCGAAGGTGACACGCTGCACGAACAATTTTCGGCAATTGGGCATAGCCGCAAATCTCTACGCAACTGAAGGTAAAGGCGGACTGTTTCCCTCGCCTATGCTAAGAACCGCCACGAGCGGGCTGACGAACTACGATTCCATCGATCCAGCTTGGGTAGATTTTGCCATGATCACAGAGCTTGATGCACACGGAGTAACTCCAGAGATGTATTTCTGTCCCGCGCGGCGGCGGTGGCGCGTCGCGGTGGATTTCTACCGATGGAAAAGCGTGGGTAAGAGCATTCAGACAAGCGCCGACCTCATATCCTACTATCAGTTGCAGGGCGCCGCCATGGCATTTTTAGACATGTTTTGGTGGGTGCCTCGTCCGCTCGAAGGGTTGGGTGAGATGAAATTTCCGGACCCAGAGTTCCTCGAAACGAGGATTCAGGAGCCTTGGCCCAGCAAGAGCGAGGACCCCTCCGCCGCGATCCAACCCATCGCTTCGGATTGGCTCCTGGGTGGATGGGATAACGTGCGTCGCGCAGTTACTTCCGCAAGTGGAGGTCACACCTTCCGGTCGAAGATCCGAAGCAATAACGCCCTCTTTTCGGACGGCCACGTTGAGACAAGGCCTTTCGCCACTGTGCGCTGGCAACTCCTGAACCATCGCAAAGATGCCGCCTATTTATACTAAGTCCTATGGGAATCGGAAAAATCGCCGTAATAGGCGGCTTTCGGAAGTATCCAGAGTCAGCCCCGCATGGAACGAATCACGCGGCCTTCACCTCGTGCAATGGAATAGCGAAATGGGGCGGCTTTGCGGAGATAGATGTTTTTATCGAGCACGCCAATCTCGCTTCGATTGCAGGGCATGAATCAATTGGTCTGACGCTGCCAGAAGGCGTGCGCACGCAGGCGTTCGAGCTAAACGACCTCGTCTTCTGCGCGGGGCAATACGACGCGATCTATGCTCCAGGAACAGCTTGGCTTGAATGCATGCCTCATGCCATGCGGCCGGTGGGCGATGTATGTCCGGTTGTCTCGGAGATCGATTGCTCGCATCATAAGGGTACTTGGCACTATCTCCTTCACGCTGGATTGGGCGGGCTAGTCAAATCGTCCGATGGACTAATCTTCAAATCGGAGGCAACTCGCAGAGTTCACCAAAAAGTCTGGAATCACTGGCGCGAAATCTTTGCGTTACGCATTCCTTTCCCAAACAGCCTCGTTAGCCCCAATCCGATTGAGGCCGAT
Source organism: Pseudomonadota bacterium (assembly GCA_021813195.1). The sequence continues at coordinate 1,665 of JAKALI010000584.1, read as the reverse complement.
AAGAATGCACACGATCCGAAACTGCGGCGGCAGACAAGAGACCTTCTCGGTGTTCAGGAAGATCAGGTCGTCTTTTTGACTTTTAACCGCATCGAGCCTTTTACCAAGGGAGATGCCTGCTCTCTTCTCGTAGCGTGGTCTGAGATCGTGCAGACTACGTCGAGCGCTGTGCTCCTAATGTGTGGTGCGCAGGCAAGTGATCGGATGTACGTCGAAAGCGTGCGCACCCTTGCGCGCGAGATGGGCGTGTCGGACAACTTTATCCTATTACACAATCCCTTTGAACTTATCCACAACGCTCGGAATGCATTGATGTCCGCCGCTGACGTCTTTTTGCACCTTTCGACCGGAGTTGAGGAATCGGCGCCTTTGACTGTGCTGCAGGCCATGGCGCATGGGCTGCCTCCCATCGTCGCTGGCTGGTCGGGAATGGTGGAACAGGTCCAGAAGGGAGTTACTGGATTCGTGGTGCCACTCGTTTCTACAGCGGCTCCTGAACCCCAGACACGCCTCTTTTGGGGGCTTGAATCGACTGCTGCCAACATCATCGGGAGCCAAATGGCAATTGTCTCTCCGGGTCCTCTGATAGACTGTGTTCGTGGTTTGGCCACCAATCGCGAACTGCGGACTCGAGTTGGCGCCGCCGCTCAGACGTTCATCCTTAAACATAGACAGGTACGTAAGGCTTCGACAGAAAGGGTTGCCTTCGTGCGCCATCTCGCCCGCGAGGCGCGGGAACGCAATGAGCGTGCTGTCGTGCATGTTCCTGTTCATCTCAATCATGTCGTATCAGAACTCGCTCCCGGAAGCGAGTTGTCCCCCGCAACAGTGGTACGGTTGTCGCCAACGAAACCACGGCCCTCGTTGGAGAAATGGATCGCCGCCCGATTCGTGACTGCGGCAAACGCTATCCTGCCCATAGTGGAGACGCGACGTAAGACACTGCTTGAGATTATCGACGGCATTCAAGGATCATTTGGAACCGGGGATCCGGCCTCGATTGATTGTTGGAATTCCGAACTTGCCAATCAATTGCGCTCTGTAATTCTGAGACTGGTCGCAGGAGGCTTTATCGAGATCGTTGGTACAAAGCCAGCGCCCGGGATTCCGGAACATTCGCAAAAGGCTACCGCGAGAAACGGCCATGCCAAGTCGTTCGGGCGCGGCTCACGGAAGAACTCTTTTGGCAACGAAAATGCTAAATCAAACGGCAACCAAAACCACAACTCTCTTAACCCATGAAAGCGAGAACTGGCAGTCTCGGGCCCCTCTGGGGCTTGGTCTGCGCGGGGATGGCTCTGGCTCAAGCGGCGCCCCCGGCCACGCGGGTCCTCGAACGCGGGCCGCATCACAACTGGATCGAGGCGGTGCGGCCGGAACTGGACGCGGCGGGCCAGGTCATGCTGGTCACCAACCGTTACGTGGAACTGGCCACTGGCCTGAACCGATTCGACAGCGACGCCGGCGCCTGGGTGCCCGCCGTCGCCGGGTTCGAACTCACCACCTCCGGCTATTTCGTTGCCCGGCACACCCAGCATCAGGTGATTCTCGCACCGGATTTGCTGACCGAGGGCGCCGTGGATTGCTTCACCCCCGATGGACTCCGGTTGCGTTCCACCCCGTACGGCATCGGCGTGCTCGATGCCGCCTCGGGCCGGAGCGTGC
>JAKALI010000034.1 GCA_021813195.1 Pseudomonadota bacterium | reverse complement strand
ATCTGAGAGATGGCGCGGGAAGCCGACGAGTTCGCGCGACAATTCCAAAACTGTGGCCAGTAACGGATCGTCGGGATCAAGGCCAGCCTCCCGCACATGCCGCTCGGGCAACACGCCACCGGATCGCGTGCCCCAGACCATGCCGGCCAGTGCGGAGACCGTATCCTCCGACAACCCCATCGCTTTTCCGACGTCGCGCACAGCTGAGCGCGCGCGGTAGGAAATGACGGTTGCGGCAAGACCGGCACGGTCGCGTCCATAACGCTGATAGATGTACTGGATGACCTCTTCGCGCCGCTCATGCTCGAAATCGACATCAATATCGGGCGGCTCGCGCCGGGCATGACTGACGAAGCGTTCAAACAGCAAATCGATTTCAGTGGGATCCACAGATGTGATGCCAAGACAGTAGCACACAACGGAATTGGCAGCCGATCCGCGGCCCTGACAAAGAATGCCCCGGCTACGGGCAAACGCCACGATATCGTGGACGGTGAGAAAGTAGGGCGCGTAGTTGAGATCAGATATGAGGGCGAGCTCGCGCGTAATCGTCGCTCGCACCTTCTCCGGGATGCCGCGCGCAAAGCGCTTGTGCGCGCCATTCCACGTCAATTCTTCTAAATGCGCCTGCGCCGTGCGGCCTGGCGGGACGGGTTCGTCAGGGTATTCGTAGATGAGTTCGTCGAGTGAGAAGCGGCAACATTCGGCGATCTCGACCGTGCGTGCGATCGCGTCCTCGAAACCATGAAAAAGACGTGCCATTTCGGCCGGCTTCTTCAAGTGGCGCTCGGCATGAGCTTCCAGAAGGCTACCCGCCTTGGCAACCGTTGTATGATGGCGGATCGCCGTCAAGACATCCTGCAACGGACGGCGGTGTGGGGCGTGATAGAGCACCTCGTTGGTGGCGACGAGCGGCGTGCCGCATGCGCGGGCTAAATCTCGGAGAGCTTCAAGACGCGCGCGATCCTCCCCCTGATAGGTACAAGAGGCGGCAAGAAATACCGGCGCCTGCGCAAGCTCAGTTCGGACGCGGGACAGAGATGTGGCGAACTGCCCATCTGCTTTGGAATACCCTGCGCAGCGGGCCAATCCGAAGCAACGGGACGGCACGACGATGAAGAGACTGCCGCCTGCATGATTGGCAACATCGCTTAAATGAAGGATGCAGTCTCCTTTCCGGGCCCGGCCTTGCCCCAAAGACAACAGGCGCGTGAGCTGTCCCCATCCGTAGCGGTTCATGGGGAAACACAGGAGGCTTGGCGCATCGGCAAGATTAAGCCGCGCGCCGGGAAGGACGCGCAAGCCAACCTCTTTGGCGGCAACGTGAGCGCGCACGACGCCGGCCACCGTATTGTGATCGCATATGCCGAGTGCGGCAAGCCCTAAGGCTTTGGCTTGGGCAACGAGTTCGTCGGCATGAGACGCACCGCGCAAAAAAGAAAAATTGCTGATGGCGCTGAGTTCTGCGTAGCGCGGCCCGCGAGGGGGAAGTTGTGTGCGCATGCGCATGGCGAGATTTTCCACGACCTCAAGGCCACCAGCGCAACATCATCATCGCAAGCAGGACAATCGCGACCGCCCACCAGATCTGGGCGCGCAATCTGTCGAGCCGCTTTGCGATCGCGCGTTCCAGATTGAGAACGCTTTCCGGTGGCACATAGATGGTAGCGCGCTGCGGCTCGGGCCGGCTCTTGATCGCCGTAATCAGATGCCGGAACATGACGTCGGTACCGTCATTGATCTCTTTTCTGAAGTCTGCAATGCGCTTGGTGAGGGCATCGCAATCCTCTTTCGTAGCCAGACGATTGAGAAGGAGCGCCTTGATCATGTCGCCGCATTTGGCAGCACGATCGGGAGGGAGCCCAAGACATGCGCCAAGTTCTGCAATGCGTGGGTCGGTTCCAGATGTTTTAGACATGATGGGGTGCCTCCCCGTTGCCCGCTTTCTCTTCAGTTAAAGAGCCCATGCAGAAACCAGCGCGGTGGTTCGGCACCTGGCCCGCAGCCATACCGGCCCTCGCGGAACATCCAGAAGCGTGCGCCATCGGCCGCCTCCACGACATAGTAATCGCGCGTGAGATCGCGCTCAGTTTCGCTCTTGATCTCATGTTCCGCGCCAGATCTGGCTTTGGACTTCGGGGTGGCGAGATGGCGCCACCACTCAGGCGCCACGCGCTCCGGTCCTCGCGCCTTGGCCACGGCACGCGCAACGCGCCGCCAAGTGAAACGTATAGGTGGGCCTTCTGGAACTTCCGCCAGGACGCTCACGGGTTCGGGTGGCGTCAAAATGAGGAGAGGGCGCGCGGCCGCGTTGTGCGTGACGGGGCCAGTTATTGTTTGATAGGGCCTTCTCACCGTGACAGCGGCAGGATGACGGATATGCGCCCGTTCGGGAATATGGCTCGCACCAAGACCAAGACAGCTGATGCGTTCTTCGCCCAGGCGTCCGCTCAAGCGATCGATTAAGACAGCCAGCGTGTCTGGATCCGCGCTGGCATCGTTGCGATAGAATGTGGGTTGGCGATCGGTGACGGGCTCGGCGAGGCTGGCATCCAGCACGGCAGCGTCGATCCCAAAGCCGGCGTCGATACGTCCAAGCTTTTCCTGCAAGAGATGAAAAATATGGCGGGCATCCGTACTGGCGCGGCTGCATCCGGCTATGACCTGCGCACACGTCCCATCCGAGCGATACAGCGTCAGGGCGACGCGGCGCGCACCTAGACCCGCGTCCTTCAGTCTGGCGCACAATTCCCGCGTCAGACTTTCGATCTCACCGAGCAGCACCCCACTGGCGATGAGCGGCTCGCTCCACATGCGGCGGCATGACTGGACCGGCGGTTCGCACAACGCCACTCGCGGCTCGCTCCTCATGCCGAGCGCCTGATCGAGACGCAAAAGAACTGCTGACAAATGTGCGTCAGGATCGGTGTGCCCGCGTCTTCCGCACCGCTCAGATCGCGATGAACCCGCCGACGTGAAGCGCCGTTCCAGCGCCGCCCGTGGCAGATGGGTGAGATCCCCAATGCGGCGCAGCCCGAGCCGCTTGAGAAGAAGAACCGCTGCCGCATCGAGGCGCAGTGCTGCGACCGGTAGCGGCGATAAGGCCCTTAACGTGTCTCCGGCCGACGCGATCGTCCATGCGCGCATCGTGCGACCCCCCTGTCCGCCATAGCGCGCCAGGGCGTAGGCCGCGCCCGGCGTATCGGCAAGGCCCGCGCGGGCGGAGATGCGCAAGGCTGCAAGGCGTGCGGTGAGATCATCCATCAAGCCATTCTCGCCACCAAAGAGATGGGCGACCCCGGTGATGTCGATCCAGGCTCCGTCGTGGCCCTCCACGTTGCGTGTGGGCCCATAGCGGCCGAGCCAGTGCGCAAGACGAGCAAGAGCTGCGGCGTCGCGCTTAGGCTCGGCAGGCCGCGTCAGAAGACGGGGACATGCCGCACGTGCATCCGCGAGGCTCAAACCCGCATGAACACCGACCCGCGCCGCAGGATCATTGACGGCCGTCAGATGGATGCCGCGTGCGCCGCTTGTAACCAGGGCGAACGGCCTGTCATCCGGCACGGCGGATGGATCGTGCCGCCGTAGCCGGTCGATCGGCCAGCACGGCAGCCACAGGGACACGATGCGTGTCATCGCATGGCTCCGCTGAAGTTGGTGAGGATTGATCTTGCGGCCACGTCATAAGCAAGCGTTGCTGACCCGCCGCTGGCTGCGCGCGACAGCGCTCGAGCGTGATGGCGTAGCGCGGCTGTCCCGGTGCGCGCGGATCGAGCGGGTGAGGCGCACTCGGTGCTGGCGCAATGCGCCAGCGCGTGGCCATCGCACCGGCCGGGGCGCTTCGCGCGAGCGTGAGCAGCAGGGCGGGTGTGCGTCCGCTCAGGGCGGCCAGACTTAAACGGCGCGCTGGTGTCAGATCCACGCTTTCGAGGCAGCCAACGGCAAGCGCGATCGCACCCGAAGTGAGACCCTGCTCAAGCGCCCACAGGACGTCCTCGGCGCGTCGTGCCTCAACGAGGATGAATCGTGCCGGATCCAAGCCCGCCGCCGCAAGACCCGGTGCGTAAAGATGGCCGGACTCGCTAGTTGCACGCTGCGTCGTGCACCACAGAATGGGTAGCGGCCTTGTTGCTGAGAATCCTGCCTCGTGGCTCATCCCATGGCTTAAGCCAAGCTGCGCAGAGCGCATGCGTTGGCGTAACGGGTGATGAAGCTGCTGAAGCCGGCGGTTTGCCAAGTGCAGCGCGAAGGCGATCGCCGCCGCTCTCGGACCGGTGCCCGGTGAGTCCGGCTTGATCTCATGACAAGCCGCCTCATCGAGGCCACCCGGTCCAAGGCGCGCATCGATCTCAGACAGTCCTGAAGTCCACGGCGCCGGATGCTCGCGTTGGAGCACATGCGTCGCGCCACCATGAGCGGGGATGCGCGATGACGTTTGTCCTGTCTCGCCCAGTGGACGCGGACGCTCGATGCGAGCCATGCGCTCGCGCAATGTTGCGATCACACGCGCACGCTTGCGGGCTTCACGAGCTGTAGCGGGTACCGCCCCGACAACGGCTGTATGAGCGGGAGGGCAAGGGGGTACAGATGCGCCGGGCATTGCGGCATCCGGAGCGGCGAGAGGGGGCTCGCCGCTCCGGTGCTCAAGCATCCCCATGCGCTGAGACGAACAACAACGCGCGCACTGGGATGGCGAACGTGAAGCGTTAGGAGACGGGGCGGTTGGGAGATCTGGGGGATAGTCCGCCTGGAACATGACACCAACGCTTCACGAGAGACGATGGGAGAGGCACCAATTACTCAATTTGTACGATTTATGTTCTTATAAAGTTCCGACCTCGAAGTCAAGCCCATTCGCGCATCCTGATGATCCCGGGCGGACCGAAAACCAGGGGTCCACGGAGGCGAGCGCTGCCTGCAACTCACGCCCCCTCGGCAAAGGGCCACAAAAAAACGCCGCCCACGGGAGGTGGAGGGCGTTTCGTCGTTTCGCCACGTTGGCAAACCGCGTCGGCGAGCGCCGCCGACTAGGACGCTCCGCACACCCACCGGGTTTCTTAGAAGGCTTTTGACCAGTTCACCCAGAGCGTGCCGTCGCGCTCCTGCTGGTAGCCGTTGACGTCATCCTCTATGGGCTCGAGCCATTCGATGCCGAGGCGATGACCCTGTAGCGGACCACTCGGCACGACCGTATTGATCCCGAAGCCGATGTCCCAGAAGCGGCCACCGTAATTGTATTGCAGATCGGGCGGCGAGGCATGATTGTGCGGGCCGTTGTAATGGCCCTCGATCTCGCCCTGCTGGGTATGCAGAAGGCGTACGGACGCCGAGATCCAATCGGCAAGCCGATAGCTGCCCCAGGCCGTCGCATAGAACACATCGCCCAGGCGATAGCCCGAGTCATTTTCATCCTCCAGCCGCAGCACGCCGCCGATCTGGCTGCCCCAGCTCCAGCGGTCCATGCGGCCGGTGTAGGTAAGGCTCGGCATGAAATCCCACGTGCCGGAGCCGATCTGCATCATGTAATGGGTAAAGCAGGATCCGCCGCCGTGACCATGGCCGCCATGGCAGCCGCCCTTCTTGTCGACCGAACCCGTCGGGGCGGAGACCATGAGACCGGTGTGCAGATTGTATCCGGGGCCGCTGGAGAGCTGGATCAGTGCGCCGAAGATGGTGTCGCCGAAGTCCTCGGTGCCATGGCTGTGGTTGCCCATGTGGCCACCATGTCCTCCGCCACCATGTCCTCCGCCGTGTCCACCTCCTGCAACCGGCGTCATCGTCATGTCCATCGACATCCACATCGGCATGACCATCAACGTCAGCCAATCGGTCGGCGCGTACATAATGTCGAGCATGTGCATGTGCATGGTCATGCTCTTCTGCTTCATGTCGCACTTGTTGGAGTGCGGATCGAGGGGATCCTGTCCCGGGAACACGCAGGCGTAGTTGCGCAACGTATGGTCGTCGACGGACTTCGTCCCGTGGAGATAAGCCCCATCATTCCGGAAATACCCGTAGCGATAGCCAACCATGAATTCTCCGGCCTTATGGAGGTGATCAACCATGACACCAGCCGGCGCGTGGCCTTCCGGGAGCGGACCGCCGTCATGGGCCGCAAGAGGCGTGGAGACGAAAAGGCCTGCCGCCGCGAGGGCAAAGCCGGTCGAGCGCAGCGCGTGTGCGCGAGTGGATGATGTGATCATGGCATGATACCTGATAAGAAAGCCTGTGTCGTGTGCGGTGAAACCATCCGCACGGATCGCAACGGGGGATCATGACGACGCGCTGGTTGCGCACCGTTCGGCCTTGCGGCCGCGATCCTGCAAGTTCAGGCTTTTGTCGGCGGCGCACGCGCCCGGGTGGTGAAGTGCCGATCAGCGCCGGCCACTTGGATGTCGGGCCAAGTAAGCCGCACTGCGGGTCGCCCGAGAGCGTACGGATCCGCTTCAACGGCGGCGAGGGTCGCCACCGGATTATGCAGCTTACATATCGGACACGACTTTGCCGCCTGATCGACATCCGCGGGCAGGGACGCCGGGAGCCCGCCCTTGGCTGCGAGACCGGAATGGCATGGTAGGTCTGCCAGTGTCAGACCGAGATCAGCGAGTTCAACGGCGACACGGGCGGCTTCGGCGCGACCTGCCGCCATTTGCCCGCCATGCAGCCCAATGGCCAGCATCTGCAGCGTGAGCGCCAAAAGCGCCACTGCTGCGAGACGTGCACGTACCCGGACTGACCGCAACATTCTCATAGCTTCTTATAGCAGCCGCCGACGTCCGACCTCCAAGTGCACAAGAGACACACTGGCAAAAAATCACGCGGATCGTGCAGTACCAGACGGCTCCGCCACGCTCAAGACCCGCTCCGGGCTCGATGGCGTTGACGGCGAAAGCGCATCACACGAGACTGCGCGCTGATCCGTCATCCCTGCTCGTGCCCCAGGAGAACACCGCATGCTGTTGCTCGTCGTCGGCCTAGCTGTCTTTTTCGCGATCCATCTTGTCCCCACGTCGCCGGAGTTGCGGGAAGGTTTGGTGCGACGTCTGGGCGCCAACGCCTACAAGGGCGTGTTCGCGGCCGTGTCCCTGGCGGGGCTGGTGCTCATCGTGATGGGTTACCACAAGCTGCAGATCAACCCGGGCAAGAATGTCTTTCTCTGGGATGCGCCGGCGTGGGCCAACCACATCACCTGGCTGTTGATGCTGCCCGCGATGATCTTCCTGGTGGCTGCCTATATTCCTTCGCGCATCCGCACCGCGCTGAAGCATCCGATGCTTGCAGCTGTCAAACTATGGGCTCTCGCGCACATTTTTCCAAACGGGGACTTGGGATCGCTGCTTTTGTTCGGTTCATTCCTTGCCTATGGCATCTATGACCGCATCTCGGTCAAAAAGCGCGGGGCCATGGGACCGCTCGGCAATGCGACCGGCGGAATTGCGGGGGATGCGGCTGTTTTGATCCTCGGCATCGCGCTCTACGCCTTCATGCTCCACGTCGGTCATACGTGGCTCATCGGCGTACCGCTTCTGCCCGCGTAAGTCGGCGCTGGCCACTTGGCAAACTCTGCTGCCGTGTCGCATCTCAACCGCGCCGCCAATGTCTGTGCGATCGACGCTCGCCGCGTCATGCGATCAGCGCACAGGCACGATGAAATCGGTGAACTTGCCGGTTTCGTTGCTGAGGCCATTGTCGGAAACGATGAGGGAGGAACCCGCCTTCATCACGTCTTCAATTTGAAGACGGATCTCGGCGGGGATCTCGATGCGGGCGAGTGCGGCCTGCGGCGTCTGCTCGCGGGCTGCCGCCGCGGCGAGTGACGCTGCGGCTTCAGCTTCGGCCTCGCGCAACTTGCGATCCCGCGCTTGGGTAGCTTTGGGCGGCGTGTACGATGGTATCGACGTGACGTTCCACGTCACATCGCCCGTTGTTGGATCGGCGGTTAGCGCGGTGAAGACGTGCGTACCCATTGGCCGGTCCGGATCGCGGATCTTGACCGGCGCTTCGAGAAGCGGTTCGTAGCCTTGACGTGCGTAAATCTTACCCGTCTTACGGCTGATGAAGACGTGGATCGGATCCGTACGCTTGCTCTCGCGACGCTTGGCAGCGGCATCCGCCTCGCGAGCCGCCACGATCGCCGCGTCCGCAGCTTTCAATTTCTCGGAAACCGCAGCGCGATGTTGCTGCGATGTCGCAAGCTGTGCCTGTGCCTCTGCAAGCGCGCTTTCGGCGGCTTCGGCCGCTTGGCGGGCTCTCTCAGCAGCGTCATCGAGATCCATGGCGCGCTGCTCCAATGTGTCCTCAGCATCGGACGCTTGCTCCACGTCGTCGGGCGTCAACGCGGTCTTGCGCGACAAATTGCGCTCGAAATTCTCTAACTTCTTTTCGGCCTCGTCGCGCGCTCTTGCAGCAGCGCGGGCTTCCGCGGTCAACCGGTCGAACGCCAGCTTGGCGTCGCGAACCACCGCCTTGGCAGCATCCACAGCCTCAAGGGCAGCTTGCGCCTCATCGACCAACGCAATTTTTTCGGCCTCAGTCTGAGCAATGGCGGCTTCCAGGCGCGCCAGCTCCGCGCGCCGCTGGCTCCGCAGGCGCGCGATCGGCGTCACAGCCGGACTGGCGGCCGCGTAAGCGCTTGGGATGCCGATCACATCGTCGACTGGGCTGGTGGTGGTCGCATTGTCCCGATCGACGACATTGGCGAGCTGGCTTTGGGTTGATGGCATCAAGGCATGTGTCGCGGCGCTCGCCACGTTGTCCGCATCCACCTCTGGCGGCTGTACGCCGAAAAGCCGTTCATGCTGGAAGGGAACAGGTACAACGGGATCGTTCGTGACGATCACGCGCGTGCCGAGCTTGGTCATCTCGAACAGACGCTTCGAGAACGCATGGGGGAGGCGGATGCAGCCATGGGACGCCGGATACCCCGGCAATTGTCCCGCATGAAGCGCCACACCCGACCACGTGATGCGCTGCATGTTCGGCATCGGGGCGCTATCGTAGAGATTGGAAAAATGTACGCGGTTCTTCTGCAGTATCGAGAACACCCCCGTCGGCGTCGAATAGCCGATGCGGCCCGATGAGATCGGCGCCTCGGTGACCAGGCCATTGGCATCGTAAACGGCTATTCGTTGGCGGCGCAGCGAGATGCTGAGAACGAGCGGCCCTTCAGTCTTGGCGACCGAGGCAGAAGCTTCCGGCTTGTTCTTATTTGCGGATTTGGTTGTCGTCGCGCCTGCTCGCGTGTTGACGTTCGTCGTCCTTACCTTGTTGGGCTCGGCACGCTTGATGGGCCTGGGCTGTTCATAGCCAAAACCGAACTGGGCGAAGGCTTGAGTGCTGCCCAGAGCCGACAATCCCGTGAGCGCGATCGCCGCGAGTGTCACAGAATGGCCGACAGCGCTCAGGGACCGACGGTGGGCTGGGCTACCCTTGCGGGCTGGAAAACACGGCACGCGATACACGTCCAATCCCCCAAGTCCTGTGCGCACAACACCCCGCTGGCGAGAAAGCACGCAGCCTTCGATCGTATCGTCATTGACTGGTTATCAGAGGACCCCCTGTTATCGCAACGGATCCAATACACTTTTATGCCAAGTCAGCGACAGTTGTGGCTTCGCGGCCAGCATGCTCCTGAACTTAACGCCATTTTGGGCTCCGGCAGCGATGTAAAGCAGAAAACCAACGAGCGCTGGAGGTTTGCGGCGCGAGCGCCTAGGCTAACCCCAACGTTCAATTGGAGGTCTGCCACACGGCGCGCACGCAACATTTGCTGAGGCCTGCGCGCAAGCCGCATATTTCACATGTTCACCATGCTCAAAAAACCCGCATGACCCAGCACAAGCCAATCCGGCGCATCATGGCTCCCGACATCACCGCGATGAAAGGGCGCGAGCCTATCGTTGCGCTGACGTCTTATCATGCTCATACGGCCGCCATCGCCGACCGGCACTGCGATTTTCTCCTCGTCGGCGATAGTCTCGGAATGGTCATGCATGGCTATGAGACGACCGTGCCCGTGCCGTTGGAGTTGATGATCATGCACGGCCGGGCCGTCGTGCGCGGCGCCAAGCGGGCCCTCATCGTCGTGGACATGCCGTTCGGCACTTACGAGGAAAGCCCGTCTGTCGCGTTTCGCAATGCGGCCCATGTGATGAAGGAGACGGACTGCGGCGCGGTGAAGCTAGAGGGCGGGCGGCGGATGGCGGAAACCATTCACTATCTCGTCGAACGCGGCATTCCTGTCATGGCCCATATTGGATTGACCCCGCAGTCAATCAACGTGATTGGCGGCTTCAAGGCGCAAGGACGCACGCGAGATCAGTGGGCCGCGATCGAAGAGGATGCGCGTCTCGTCGCCGAAGCCGGGGCCTTTGCCGTCGTACTCGAAGCGCTGGCCGCGCCGCTGGCAGAACGCATCACGGAGGCAATTCCAATTCCCACCATCGGCATCGGGGCGGGCGCGGGCTGCGATGGGCAGATCCTCGTCATGGAGGACATGCTCGGGCTATCCCCCAGGGTTCCCAAATTCGTCAAAGAGTTCGGCCGCATTGGAGCGGCCATCGACAGTGCCATCCGCAGCTACGCAGAGGATGTGCGTGCGCGCCGGTTTCCCGACCCGCCGCACAGTTATGATCTCAAGGATGACGGCGAGAAGGTGGCCCCCTCCTCTGGAGCGCGGCCACCTCGGCGCCCTCGCCCCGCGGGAGGTCGAGACGGTTGATCCGCCATCCCTGATCCGCCGCCGGGGTGTGCTCGGTGGAGCGAGAGGCCGCAATCTGCGGTATGAAATGGGTTGCGTTGCGCCATTTCGGCGTGGTCAATGCGGGCTCCAGATGCGCTGTCGGGCGGCACTTAGCGTTGCCGGGCGCAACAAACCGTCTCGCATGCCCAAGCTGGCCTTGCTGCTTGGGTTGCAGGCGAGGCGACACGTGTAAGACCATTCCGGTCCGCCGCGGCTGTGGATCGGTGAGGAGATCTCAGACTCATGGTGGATAAAAATGACCCGCTGTTGCGCGAAGTCGACGAGGCGTTGCGTCGCGAACAGATGGAGAAGATGTGGGAGCGTTACGGCGGATACGTCCTCGCCGGAGCAGCGCTGATCCTGGCAATCGTCGGCGGCTACAAGTTCTGGGAGTGGCGCCAGCAAAGCCTGGCCGAGGCGGGCGGCGCGCAGTACCAGGCGGCTTATCAGCTTGCGGCAGCTGGAAAAACGGACGAGGCGCGGGCAGCCCTCGAAGCCATTGTTGCGCAAGGTCAGCCGGGCTATGCGACCCTTGCCCAACTGAGAATTGCTGGCCAGCATCTGGAGGCTGGCCGGCCGAAGGAGGCGCTCGCCGTCTTCGAGTCCGTCGCCACAAATGGCAAAGCGGACCGTGATTTGCGCACCTTCGCCGCCATTCAAGCGGCCAGCTTGAGGCTTGGTGAGGCCGACTTTACCGAGATGCAGAATCGGCTCAACGATCTGGCCAACGGCAGCACGCCCTGGCGTGTCCCGGCCCGCGAATTGCTGGGCACCGCCGCGTATAAGGCGGGCAAGCTCACCGAAGCTCGTGCGCTCTTGATGCCGCTTCTGGCTGAGCCCGAGGTGTCGAAAGGGACCATCGAACGCGTCCAAGTTGTCCTTGGTTCGATCGCAGCTGCTGAGACGGCCAAGGGGGCCACGCCAGCACCCGCGGCCGCGACCGGAGCGCCCAGCCAGGCGCCTGCTAGTGGGACTGCCCCGGCAGCGCCCGATTCGGGTGCCAAGGACGACAGAGTCGCCCCCGCGGCGAATTAGGAGACCTAAATGGCCCGAAGGCCCACCATATCGCGAGCGCTATGTCTGACAGGCATGTGCGCCCTCGTGCTCTCGGGGTGTTCCGATGGGCTGCCTAGTCTGCCGAAAGTCAGCGAACTCAATCCCTTCAAAGAAAAGCCGGAGCCAATCCCGGGCCGACGCATTCCCGTCCTACCGCAGGCCGAGCGCATCCCGGGTGAGCTGGCCGATGCGAGTGCCCCAATCGTACTGCCCCAGCCAGTTTTGAACGAGGACTGGTCACAACCCGGCGGTACGCCCAACAATGCGATCGGACATCTCGCACTGTCAAGTTCGGTGCGGGAGGCTTGGAGCGCCAGCGCCGGCTCGGGATCGAGTGCCTTGGGCCGCATCACCGCGAGCCCAATCGTTTACGGCGGACGTGTCTTCACGCTCGATGCCGAAGGGAAAGTCACGGCATTCTCGACCTCTGGCGGATCGCAACTTTGGCGCCAGAGCCTGGAGCCGACTCCCCCACAGACGGCGAGCGCGAGTAGCGGGTTCAATTTCTCGACCAGCAGCATCTTCTCGCTCGGTGGTTCCGATGGCGGCGGGTACGGTGGCGGTCTGGCTGCCGACAACGGTCGCCTGTACGGCGCCAGTGGCTTTGGCGCCGTAATTGCGATGGATCCGGCGACCGGCAAGCGCTTGTGGGAAAAGAACTTGGGTGCACCGGTTCGTTCCTCGCCGACGGCAGCCGCCGACCGCGTGTTCGTATTGACGGCCGAAGGGCGCTTCTTCTGCCTGTCGGGTGTCGATGGCCAGGAACTTTGGTCCTCGCGTGGCTTGCCGCAACAAGCGAGCCTGTCGCTCAATGCCAGTCCCGCCGTCGACTCCGAAATCGTCGCCGTACCTTACCCCAGTGGCGACGTGATCGGCCTTAAAGTTCTGGATGGCTCTCCGGTTTGGTCGGAGAGCCTGACCCGGACGCGCACGAGTTCGCAGTTCGCGTCCCTCACGGATGCCGCGCGTCCGGCCATCGAGAACGGCATCGTCTACGCGATCGGACATGCGGGCCGCATGGTGGCGACGAATGCCCGCTCGGGCGAGCGCATATGGTCCATCAATGCGCCCGGCACGCAAATGCCATGGGTGGCAGGAGAAAGCGTCTTCATCATTGATACGTCGGGGCAGATCCTGGCGGTCGCCAAGCGCGACGGCAAAGTCCAATGGACGGCAAAGTTGCCGGCGAGCGGCACCTGGTCGGGGCCCGTCCTCGCCAACAAAGCCCTGTGGGCGGTCTCATCCAAGGGGACTCTCGTTTCCGTCGATGCGATGACCGGCCGCGTTCTCGCTCAGCAGAGCTTGTCGGCGGGTTCGTATGTTGCTCCGGTCGTCGCGGGTGGGCGTATGTATATTTTGACCGATACCGCTCGTCTCATCGCGCTCAACTGACGCGATCCTATCCGACCGACGCGCCTGCCGGCTCTCGTCCCTCCAGCGGCCCCGCAACGCCAAATGCTGTGCCCGGCGACTGTGGCCGAGAATGCACGCGGCGCGGCATAAATCATCTCCATTCAGATCATCACTGGCGGCTTCGCTAGTGCAGCGATATGTTTTTCTGGCACCAAAGCAGTCATCTGCCAATTCACCTGCATTTCATTCCGCGTTTGTCCGGCATGTCGGTTGTCGCCGGTCTTTTTTTGAATGGAAGGTGTTGCATGAGTTCTCCCGACGTTTACGAAAGTGTTGCCGGACTGAGCCCGTTAACCGAAGACGAGGTCGATCAGAATTACGGCTACCGCGAACGCTACGAAAGCGACGGTGGGGACGAAAGCTTCGCCGACTTTCGCGAGGCGAAACTCCCGCCTCAGATCGAAGCTCTCACCAACGATGACCTTGCGCGGCTCATCTCGCAAAAGGCCCACGACCTCCTCACCTTCTATGAGGTCGGCGGTCTCAGTGGCTATCAGAAGAGATACAAATCGCCGTGCTGGCCCGGTCTTACATCTGGCATCACAATCGGCATCGGCTACGACCTCGGCTACAATTCTCTCGCCAATTTCGAGCGCGACTGGAAGCCCTATCTGTCCGCGACAGATTTCGAACTCCTCTCACGGACCGTAAGTCGCAGAGGCGAAACTGCCAAGGCGATGCTCGGAGCCGTGCGCCACATCGTCGTGCCGTGGGAGGCGGCGATTGCAGTCTATCATGCGACCACCGTGCCGAAGTTCGCCAAGCTGGTGCTGGCAACCTTTCCCAATGTGCGGGAGCTTCATGCCCACGCGTTCGGCGCGCTATTTTCCCTCGTCTACAATCGCGGCGCCAGGCTCAAAGGCGAAAGGCGCCAGCACATGCGCAACATTCGCGACCACGCCTCAGCAAAACAGTTCCAGTCCGTTCCGGGCGAATTCCGGTCGATGAAAGTCATCTGGTCCAAGGAGAAATTCAGCGGCCTCCACAAGCGCCGCGATGCCGAGGCGCGTCTCTTCGAAGACGGACTTCTCGAGGCGCAAAAGGCAATGATCGTCACCTTACCGCCGCAGCCGGTGCGCGATCTAGCAACCGGCTTCGGCGACACGAGCGCCACTGCGGGTTTCGCCGGTGTGGCCGGCCTCGCCGGAACCCAGTCTGGCGCTACAGCAGGAGCCCAAGCGGAAAGCTTCGCCTCACGTCTGTCACCGTTCGTCTCCCTCGAATC
Organism: Pseudomonadota bacterium; assembly: GCA_021813195.1. The sequence continues at coordinate 2,405 of JAKALI010000034.1, read as the reverse complement.
TCTCGAAAGTGCCTCATCCGCGGAAGGTGAATACGAAGGCGAGCCTCCCGATGTTACGGACGACATGGTGCCGCCACCGCCGCCGTTCCGCGAACTCGAGTCAGCGCAACCTTGGACCGCCGTCACGTGGGTGAAAGATGACGATCTGAGTACTGAATACCGTCATATCCGGGCAGAGGATCGGGAACTTAAGGACTGCACGTTCCAATTCACCACCCAGGACTTGGACCTCCTCATTCGCGCCAACGGTTTCGAGCCTGACCGAACCCATGGCCGCATCATTTTCGGCCTGCGCGGCGCGCGGCTTGAAGCGACGACCGGCAATCCCAAGGACAAGTCCTTTCAGATCGAGCGCGCGTCCCTGCTGTTGCGCGAAACGCGGCCAGACCACGCTGAATTCAAGTGCGTCATCGGTGTTTACCACATCGCCAGTCAGCGGCTGTCGGGGTTCATCGCCTCGACAGTGCCCAAGCGCGCGGCTGTGCTCGCCGCCTCCAAGACGAATGGTAAGGGCTGCAATCTTCTGCCCTGCGGCTGCTACAGCTACGTGGTGGGGCCCCACCGCACGAAGTCCGGATGTCTGCGCGAGGCCGAACCGTTCACCGTGCTGAGGACCAGCGCAAATGTCGTCTACGATTCCCGCGATGCTTGGGACTACACCCCGCAACCGCTCGACAAGTGGCCCTACGACAATATCCATCCGGCTTTCATGGATAGGACCTATAGCGCAAAATTTTCCTCAAACGGCTGCCAGGTGATCGAAGGCAGCATCAACACGCTAAGCGGCGAACATACAGGCGTCTGGGCCCTGTTCCGCAAAGCGCTTGGCTTGACGAAGCCGGGGACGGGCGATCACGGGCTCAAATTTTCATACGTCCTCCTGACCGGGCTCGAAGCAGCCATCGCCGCACGCCTGCGAGAGACGGGAGCCGACACGGACTTCGCCGCGGTGTTGGCGCGTCTTGGACGGCTGCGGCACGGTTCGCGGGGCGAGACAGTCGTGCGTCTGCAGCGTGTGCTCGGTCTGCCGGAAACCGGTATCTTCGATGCCGCCATGCGCAAGGCCTTGACGGATTACCAAAAGGGGCCCGCCGCACTTGGTTGGGCAGACGGCATTTATGGCCCCGAACTGGATCAGAAGCTCGCACACAATGTCTTTGGGGCCGAACAGCCGCCCATCGTTGTCGCGAACGTGCCCTTTCTTGCAGGACAGTTGGAAAGCGCGCGCGATCCCTACGAGAGTCTCTACTTTGAAATCGGTCGCCGCTCGGCCATCGCCCGCACCAACCCGGGGCTTGCCAGCGCGCCAAACCTGCCACAGTTGGAATCGATCACGCCGGAGAGCTTTTTCGATTTCGCCAACATGGGACGGCGCGTGTTCACTCGCATCGAGCGGGCCGCGCACGATCTCATTTGCGGCGATCAGACCACCGACGCCAAGGATCGCTCCGAAATTCAAAAAACTCTTCTCGATGCCGCAAAAATCAGCCCCGAGGAGGTCGTCAAGAAACTGACGGAGATCCTGGTGTGGAGCCTCGGCATTCTGGGGCCCATTGCGCCCATCGTAGCCAAGATCATCGTCGACAAAGTTCTAAAGCCCGCAGTGCAGGACAAGCAAGAGGAAGTGGCGACGATGATCCAAGGCGCCTGCACGGCCTGGGCACGAGAGTTAAACAAGCGCGCTGTGCTCGCCGGTCTCGATCCGGCCGCGCCGTATAGCGGCGCCGCGGGTCAGCCGGCACCGACAAGCCTGGCCTGAGCGCTCGAAAATCGATGTCTTGCGTAAGGTGAATTTCATGACGACCGAGGAATTGATCGACAGAATTGCGCGGGCGGGGCAGAGCGGTGATTGGTCGGCCGTACAAAGACTGATCGGGGAACTGAAGCGACTTATGACGGAGGAAGGCCGCCCGCTCCACAGCGCGGGCGCTTACCGCCTGGTGGAAGCGCTGAGCGAAACACCGATGCTCGCCGCCAGCGTTGGTCCCAATGTTTACGCCATTGCCGATCAAATCAAAAGCCATGCCAAAGTACGCCCGGTTGACATGGCCGCGCTGCGGGCAAGTTGGGACAGTTTCTACACGCTGCTCACTAACCAATCGATTTTCGTGGAAACAGGTAGCATCCGGGAGGTGCTCAAAGCTCTGAAGGCCGCCCGCGCCTTCGATCTGCTCGCACGCACGGCAGACCGTGGGCTCGTGCGCGAGCCGAACGATCCGATGATGATGCGCGACTACGGCCAAGCGCTGATCGATGGCGGCCATATTCATGCCGCCATCACGATGCTCGAGCAAATGTTGAAGCTCGAGCCGGCAGTCGGACTTTTGGGACCGCGGCAGTCCGGAAAGACGACCCTGGCTCGGTCAATTGCCGACCACCGACCAAGCCTTTACGTCGATCTCGAA
>JAKALI010000583.1 GCA_021813195.1 Pseudomonadota bacterium | reverse complement strand
CCTTTCGATTATCTGTTTCAGCTCGCTTTCTGGCATGCGAGGCAGCAACACTTGTATGAGGGCACGTTCGACCGATCGATGATCTTGTAACAGATCCGTTACACTGTCAGCGACGCCGACCAAGATCAGGGTTGCCGGTACGCTGAAATCTGATAGCATCTTCACCGTTTCGGCCATTCCCCTGCGGACCTCCGCCGGCAAGACGTCAAACTCATCGAAGAATAGCACGAGGGCAACGGTTTGGCCGACTGCGGTTAGAACTCGCCGAATGACGTCATGCGTTATTTCCTGCTCGCCGACATCAGCCAGAAGAGTGGAAGCGGTGCGATCGGGTTTGGACCGGAAACCTGCTGATCGAGACTCGCGTGTCGTACGGATTTCGCTAAGTGCGCGTCGCCAGACGGAAGAAAACGCGTCATTAGAAAGACAATTGATCCTAGGAGCAATGATGTGCGCTTGACCCTGCCAAAATCCATGCAGCACGTTCGCAAGGGATGTTTTCCCCACTCCGCGTTCGCCGTACAACGCAGCGTGCTGGCCCGTTTGATTGATCGCGTCAATTAACTGCGTGACCTGTTGACGGCGTCCCGCAAAGAGGTCGTTTGAGTCGATGGGCGACGACGGCGTAAAGACATTTCCGGCGGAGTAGTAGAGGCGCTCCAGTTCCGCGGTCAAGTCAGCATCTTGATCAGCGCGGCCCTACTGTTAGCTTTGCATGGGCGTACCGCCTTTTACTTATCGCTCCTAGTTTCCGTGAACTTCATGGTCCATGAAAAGAGGCTCGCGATGGCGCGAGTCTCTTCCGATCGTGTTGATCTTATGGGTACTCAGTGTTGAGCGCGCCTTTCAGGGGTGGCAAGCTGTAGGTTCGGCTTTCTCCGCTCGCTGAAACCGTAGTAATTGCCTCAGACGTCATCATGGCCGACCCGTACGCTGGCGGCTGGATGCCGGCCAGCACCTCCGGCGAGGGCTGCGAAAATGTTGTGCCGCCGAGCGGCTGCTTGGGTCGTTGCTCTTCTTGTGGCATAGTTACTTCCTAACTCTTGCCTGCGCCATTTGGGTTGCAAACTCTTTCCTGCGGTACCACGATAGGCCTTCTGGCTGAATCGCCAGCACGTCCAGGCATCCGCCGACACTCGGCGGGCCGATTGTGAATCGATCGTACCCAATAACCACGTTGCCTAGGTAATCGGCGAACTCCACGGCGTCCTGAAGCGGCATGCCATCGATGTTTGCTGGCTGTTGATGGCTGCCTAAAAGCGCGTAAATTTGGCTGCGAGAGGCCATCGTGGCGACGTTTGTCTTAGCGAAGCATGGCGGCTGCTCCAACCCTCGCCGCGGTGGCCCTGGTCATTGGAGTTTTCTTCGGAGCGCAGGCGATGTCAAAAACGCCGCGTAGCGGCGGCGAGCAGCAGCTCGCAGATTCTTGATGTCGCTGAGCACCGAAGTATGCTGACCAGAACAGGGGCGCCCGGCGAAACCCCTCAACGTTGCGAGGGTTAGCTGCTGATGACGTCGGAGACCCCCGTCAAAATGCCATACCAGAGCGACTCCGCTGCCGGCTCGTCCGTTGAGCATTGTTCGGCGACGCAGGAGACAGTGCGTCGCTTTCTCTGCGTCGGTTGCCGCGTTGCGGTGTTTCTCTGTACTCCTTGCGATCGCGGTCAGCGCTATTGCTCCGTTGCATGTGCGCGCTCGGCGCGGCGTCGATCGAATCGCGAATCTGATTGCCGGTACCAGCGCACTGAGCGTGGGCGCCTCAAACACGCCGAGCGATCACGCCGGTATCGCCAGCAACGCAGGAGCGTGACTGAGCATAGTTCCGTTGTGACCCCGGAACATGACGTAGGTGGCACGAGTGGTGCGAGTCGCCAGTCGACGGCGGCGTCGGACGAGGAATCGGTGTCGACGCTCACGAGTGCATCGACCACCGACGAAAGCGCGTCGCCCCACCAAGTAAAATGCCACTTCTGCCATCGCTGGTGCGATTTGTGGGTTCGCCATACTCCACGACGCCATCGCATATTTGGCCATCGAAGGGGAGTCAGGCGGAGCGGGCGACCCGGACCCCAACCTGAGTTCGCGCGGTATACGCGCTTCTAGACCGCCGGCGGCCCCGACAGACGGCCATCGACACCGTGCCGTTCTTTACAGCCAAATAACTTCGCCGAATATGCGCCGTTTTACGTAGCCGCTAACACTGGCATTGCGCAAGACGCAGCGATTGACTCAAGCACCGGTCTAGGGTCAGGTGGCGCTTGTAGCGCCGGTGGCGCCGCGGGAATCGCACTTCCCTGAGCCCGGGCTTGCGCGACATCGACCGCATGCTGCTGAGCACGTCGAGCGTTCTTCGTTTGCGTATCGTGAACGACTTGATCGTGAATCGCGCCTAGTTGTTGTAGATCGAATCCCAGCAACACGCGAGATAGCGGCCCTTCAACGCCCCACCATGCGATGCCAGCGGCTCCCTCCCTTGCCCCCGGCAGAGGGTGTCGTTGTGTAATGCGCTTGCCCGGAAAAACAATCTGGTGAAATTCCGGAAAGAACTGGCCAGGCGAATAGCCGCCGACAACAATGCCTAGTAGGGGCGGCCAAGGAGTAACCTCGATCAGGCCGCGTGGCGTCTGAAGCCGAGGAGGCGGCCCCCACGGAACTGCGTTGTAGCGCGCTTCTATGAAGTCGGCAAGAAGGCCGGTGATCTGCGCAACAGTCCGCTGCGCGAACTGTTGATTGGCATCGCGCTCCGAAAACTCCCATTCGCGAATTAGGCTAAGGATCGTGCGGTTGTTAATTGCCCCAACCCCGTGCGCCATCGCTGCCATCGGTAACGCACCAATCTCGGTTAACTTCTCCACGGACGCATGAGTCGTCATCACTTGCCCGAACTGCTGCACTTGCTGGACGCTATCGGCAGCCATCACCATTCCCTCGGCGACGGCAATTGCAATATTAATGGTCATGCTTCACCTTTCGCTTTCGCCGATTCGCTGCAAATCTAAATGATCTTCCATGAGCACACTCTTACGCTCTTGATCCGATGGCGCACCTAGAGGTGGCGCCGGTTTTTTGGACACGAAACCGGCTCGCGGTATGTGATGGCTCTCCGAATTATGCCGCCTTTTCGGTCGGCTGGTTGAAGTATACCGCGTCCGGTGTGCGCGCGTCGAGCGACGAGTGCGGTCGTCGCGAGTTGTAGCCTGTTGGGTCGCAGACGCAAGACGTGACGTAGCGTCCGATGAAGTGCTTGGCTTCGGTCGCCGACTCGTAGGCGCGCAGATACACCTCCTCGTACTTGATCGATCGCCAGAAGCGCTCGACGAAGACGTTGTCGCGCCTTGCGCCTTTGCCATCCATGCTGATCGCGATGCGGTGCTTCTTGAGGAGGTCGGTGAAGAGTTGATCGGTGAATTGGGAACCCTGATCGGTGTTGAAGCTCTGCGGGCAGCCGAACTTCGCGATCGCTTCCTCGACGGCGTCGATGCAAAAGTCGGTCGTGAGGCTGTTGGAGAGCCGCCAGGCCAGCACTTTGCGTGTAGCCCAATCGAGCACGGCAAACAGGTAGAGAAAGCCCTGGCGCATCGGGATGTACGAGATATCCGCCGCCCAAACGTGATTCGGACTATCGATGACGAGGTTCCTCAGAAGGTAGGGATAGACGGGATGCGCAGGATTGGTCTTGGTGCCTTTCCTCTTGCGGTAGAGTGCCTCAATGCCCA
>JAKALI010000582.1 GCA_021813195.1 Pseudomonadota bacterium | reverse complement strand
TAAAAACGGGCAAGCGCACGCGCGTCTACGGCACGGTCGAGATCACCCTGTTTCTTACTGCGTTGAAACACCCCGTACAGGGCCGTTTCGATGGCGGTCGTCCGTTCAGCAATCACGTGCAGCACCGCATCCGGCGCACTTGGTATTTCCAGTGACGTATTCGTATGCAGGCAGCCGCGGGGCCGGTCCGGCTCGCTCATCTGATCGATCAAAGTATTGAGGAAGCCTTGGATGGCAAGACGGGGGTCCGGGTTTGAAAGCTGCTCGATCCGCCTTGCGCCGACTGTAGCGTCGTAGCGCCTCAGCGCGGCGATAAACAATCCCTCCTTGTCGCCGAATGCATTGTAGAGGCTGCCACGGCCGAGCCTGGTCGCGCGTTCTAGATCCTGGATTGACGTCGCACCATAACCGGCCCGCCAAAAATGAATCATGGCGCGCTCGACCACAGCGTCGAAATTGAACTGTTTCACCCCAACCATGAATTCAACCTTCGGTCGACAGGTCCGAATAACCCAGACCGCGGGTGTTCGCCAGGACGGGGACCCCTCCTCACGCAAACGTGTTTGGACCAAACCGATCGGGCGTGGTCAAGGTTTATCATCTTTGACTGATCGTACCAAGATAGCAAGTGCCGGCTTCCGCTCGATCGACCAAGGCAAATCCCTTATGACCAAACATGGCTACCAGGTTCACACATTGGAATCGGCACCGGTGGCTGCTCGCGCGGGCCTCGAACAGGCGAAGCAGAGGTTCGGCCGAGTTCCAAACTTCTTCGCGATTGCTGCAGAATCGCCGGCAGCGGTCAATGCATACCTGGCGTTGTCGGATATATTTCGCGGCTCCGCGCTAACGCCGGCCGAGCAGCAGATCGTCATCCTCACCGCGAGCGTCGAGAACAAATGCGACTATTGCGTCGCCGCGCACAGCCGGGGCGCCAATGCAGCCGGCGTGCCAGAAGAGACTATCAGCGCAATCAAGCAACGCGTGCCGCTCAGAGACGGCAAGACCGAGGCATTACGCCGGTTTGTAAGCCAGACCGTCCGAGACCGCGGCTGGCTACTGGATGAGGACGTTCAGGCTTTTCTGCGTGAAGGATACAGCAAAGCCCAGATGCTGGACGTCATGGTAGGTGTGTCCATGAAGACTCTCAGCAATTACATCAATCATCTAACCGATCCGCCGCTCGAATGAAGCCTCAATGGCGCAACGGGTAAAGAACACATCGCGTCGAAGAGGGGCAAAATGCTGAACAACGATCCGATTTCCGGCATTCAGGCCTGCGTATTCGACGCCTATGGAACGCTCTTCGATTATGCATCGGCCGCGGCCGGTTGTCGCGACGTCCTGGGCGACAAACTGGAAAGCCTCGTGTCAATCTGGCGCGACAAACAACTGCAGTACACTTGGCTGCGCGCCGTTCAAGGCCGCCACGCGGATTTTCAGCAAGTCACGGGTGATGCACTGGATTTTGCGCTGGCGACGCTTGGATTGACGAACACCGCGCTGCGTGGCCGTCTGATGGGGCTCTATCTCAAGCTCGATGCATTTCCGGAAGTACCGGCCATGCTGCGGCGTCTCAGGAAGGCCGGTATGAAGACTGCGATCTTGTCGAACGGAACGCCGGCAATGCTTGAGGCCGCCGTCAAGAATGCAAAGCTTATCGGGCTATTTGACGCCATCCTTTCGGTCGAGGAGGTCGGCGTCTACAAGCCACACCCCAAAGTCTATCAGCTCGCCGTCGACCGACTTGGCGTGCCGGCGTCGGCCATTTCGTTTCAATCATCGAATGCCTGGGACGCTTATGCCGCTTCGGCCTTCGGCATGGAGGTTGTTTGGTGCAATCGTTATGGGCAAATGCGCGAACGGCTACCAGGCTCGCCCGACCGGGAAATCAAGTCCCTTGCCGAATTGCCGGACTTGGTATTGCCGAAATGATGATCGCAAAATGTCCCGGCACACAATGAGTGGAATATCGAAATTAAAATTGACGTGCGCTAGCGCGCTGTCCGACGGAATCCCGCTGCGTTCGTTTTACGTCGCTCTCATAGTCGGAACGATTCTGAATCTTATAAATCAGGGCGATGTGCTGTTTGCGCGGGCCTCTCTCAATTGGTTCAAGGTCGTTTTGACCTATTTCGTACCCTATGCAGTGTGCAGCTATGGTGCTGTGTACGCGCACATGAAATCAGGCGTAGGAGCCGAGCCGCCCACGTGTCGTTAGGGAATGCCAATAGCGGTATTCGTCGCGTCAGATAAATCATCAGGCCAGTCAAAGGCGGAGAAAATCAAGCATGGTTGTCATCAAGGAAAAGACGGTCGTCACCCAGCGCATCCACGGCGATTGTCCGACCCATTCACGCACCGAGATTTCGACCCGCGATGTCCGCACCGTCATCGACGAACCGAAGGAGCGCGAAGGAACGAACATGGCGCCAACGCCGACTGAAACGCTTGTCGCCGCGCTGATCGCCTGCACCAATGTCATTGGCCACAAATGTGCGCGAAAGCATGGAGTAAGTCTTTCTTCCATGTCGATTGATGCCGAAGCATTGTTCGACCGGCGCGGAACGCAGTTACTTGAAGAGATTGAAGTTCCGTTTCCGAAGATCCGGCTAATCGTCAATATCGTGACAGATGCCGGTGAGGATGAAATCGAAAAAGTAAAAGCCGACCTCCACCGTTTCTGCCCGGTCGCCAAAGTGTTTCGCAACGCGGGCACGCAGATCGAGGAGGTTTGGAACATAGCCAAAGCATAGGTTGTAGCTAAGGCCAGCCGCGCCTTTGGTGAACCCGAAACACGGCAACCATCTTGCGGCAGGCCTAAATTTGATGGAAAGCGGACGTCGGGAGCTCTCCGATTGCCGCTTTGGGTTGGACAAGCACAGCAACCCATAACCAGGATATGTCGAACCATTCACTAGCGATAGGGATGCCGTGAGCGCGAACCGACCATTTAAAAAAGTGCAAATATCCTTTGACGTAGCCAAAAATGCACAGCCGCCAAAAATGCACAGCTGTCCTCGGCGTTCGTTAGCGACACTAAAATCTGCCGTCGGCTTGATCTAAATCAATCAGCGGTGGCACATTCGAATTGCTGAGATGCAATAAGAATGTCGTTAATATCAAATTAGCCATACGCGAGGTAAGCGCCTTTCATACCACTGCGAACGGGCTCTGAGAGGGGGTGCAAACAGCGTGGGTTACTGGTGGAGGAAAATGCGCCTGGAAGCCCGCTTTATGGTGCTTGCCGGGGCGGGCATATTGATGCTGGCCATCAGCACCCTCGCTGTCGTCAGTTGGTTTGAGCATGCGAGTGCTAGACAAAAATTCCACTCGTTTTCGAAGAACGAATTAAAGTCGCTACAATCCCTGGTCGAGAGCGCTATGGCGCAACGTCTCGACGATCGGGGAAATATTGCGATTAAAGTCTTCAATGATTGGTTCCACAGCCACAAAGCGCACTATCCCGGCCAGCTTTGGATTGTGTGGAGCCCAAAGCTCGCTGCCTATATGGCAAAAACACAGCCCGCGAGCTCTCGGCATCCCGCCTTGGACAGTATCGACCAAGAAGTGCTCCGCACCGGCAAGCCGGTAGGGGCTTTTGTGAAAGATGCCTACAGGTACAGCCTACCCGTTATTCTTGGAAAGAATTCGGGGCTGCGAAGAGGAGTTTGCGAAACCTGCCATAGCGGCACCATCGGTCAACACGACGGGGACGT
>JAKALI010000581.1 GCA_021813195.1 Pseudomonadota bacterium | reverse complement strand
GCAGCCCGGTCGCGCTGGCGCTGGCTGCGTTTGGCCATGCGCAGCTGCTCGGGCCTGGGCGCCGGATTGGTCTTGGGGCGGCCGCGACGGCTTTTTGCGAGCGGCAATGGTGTCGTCATGTGGACACGGTATCGTTAATATGATGCCATGTCAACATATATAGCAGGCGCCGCGCGGCGCACTCGCCGGGCAATGCCCGGGCGCCGATCTCAGGGCGCGACGATCCCCCGGTTCTGAAAAGCCTCGGGGTCAGACCCCGGTGTCCCTGATCTTGAAGCAGCCAAGGACCAGGTGTTACCATGGTGTCACCGTTATGCAGGAGCCAATTGCGATGTCGACCACCTCATTGAAACTGCCGCAAGACCTGAAAAAACGCGCTGCCGCGGCAGCGCAGGCGCGAGGAATCACGTCTCACGCATTCATGGTCAGCGCCATCGAACAGGCTGCGGTCGCGGCGGAGAAGCGCGCTGGTTTCGTCGCCGACGCCGTAGCCGCCCGCGACGCCATGTTGAAAACCGGAAAGGGATACTCGGCCGATGAGGTTCATGCATACCTTCGGAATCGGGCCGGCGGCAAGCAGTCAAAACGGCCGAAGGCGAAATCCTGGCGCGTCTGATCTACTCCGGGCGTGCTCTCGATGATCTTGAGAGGCTGAACGCGTTCCTGGTCGAGAGCGATCCGCAGGCCGCTCTCGAGACGGTCGGGTTGATCGAGGAAGCCATACTCGTTTTGCAGCGGCATCCGCTTATCGGCCGACCGGTCGAGTCGGATTTGCGGGAACTGATCATTTCTCGCGGGCGCAGCGGTTACGCGGCGCTCTACAGCTTTGAAGAGCATCAAGATGCGGTGCTTATTCTATCGATCCGCCATCAGCGTGACGCGGGGCTCGCGCGCCAGGACGAAGACTGAGTTCGGGCGCGGCGATTGCGGTGAACAGACGCGCTTTTCCTCCTGTGTTTTACGCGTGGCATTGGCTCGCGCCGGGCTAGCTCAGGGCCAGGGCAGAACAGGCGCGCGACAGGAGGAGAAATCGGGTGCAATTCCCCAATTAGCTTACAGTTGATGTGCTTGCGGGCGCGATGACCGGGCATCGCGGCTGCCGTGCTTCGCTCTTTGCTCTTGGCGAAAAGCAGACCGTCGTGGCGTGCGGCCTCAGGGCCAGCGTACCGAGCAATTGGGCCGGCCCCATCGTTGCGCGTCAACCGGGTCCGGTCATGATCTCCTGCAATTTCAGACGAATGCTCGCGATGTTGGAACACACTCGGGACTTGTAGGCTGTTACCGCGTCATGATCCACGTCCCAGAAGGTGTTGGCAGGCAGCTCTTTCCCGAACACGTCAAGCAAGAGCGAACGGAATTTGCCGGAGTTTTCAGCACCGGTATCTCTTTGTTCCGAGTAGGAGGCTTGGTCGGCGCTGGTCAGCGCGCAGAGCAGGGGGTGAAGCCGCGTCGAATGCACGCGCCGATAGCGTTGAATGGTTTGAATAGTACGATCCATCGGCCGGTCTTCAAGAATTTCGTCGCCTACCGAAAGCGTTTCGTCATTCGTCCATCGAGTCAATGGAAACGCGTCGATGAGCCAGTCGCCGAGATGGGTTGTATGATTACTTGCTTTGCCATAGAGCAGGCGATCTTCCTCATAACGAGCGAACCAGTGGTCCAGCCGGTCAATCACCTGGCGCAGCCGGTCTAGCGGCATCTCGGAGCGGTATTGCGTACCGAAAATGCCGATCTTGCGAGGAATTGTATCCAGCAGCCTCAATAGGTCGTCGGTAAGAAGCGGTGCGAATAGGCTGTTGCCGATACCCAAAACAAGCAAGTCGTAATCCCCATCCGGCACATGCCAAGGCGATACAAACGCATGCGTTACTTCGGCATCCGGCGGCAGTACCGAGTGAATTAGATGATAGCCAAGTCGATCGCCAAAATTGCCAACGTTTGCATGGGAAAGAACCAGCACCTTCTTTAAGCGTTCCCGCGGTGGGGTGCCGGGCTCGACCAGAAAGAGCGCCTGGTTGTCGTCTATTCGATCTGCACGGCGGCAGAACAGGCCGGCATTCTGGATCGTGATATCGAGATCGGCGAGAGACAGGTCATTAACCCAACCGAGCGCGCGCCGATCAAGGTGTTGCGTCCAGTCGGTTGGGCAATAGCTCAAAATTGCGGGCTTGCCGATTTGCCGCAACTGCTTTAGAAACGCGCCGGGGTCATACAGATACTCCAGAACACCAAGCATCGCGATGCGGTCGCATGCCGCGGCAGCTATAGGTAACGGTTCGGCGTTAAGATCGCAGACGACGGTACGCGCATCGCGCACCACTACGTCGCAAGGGACATAGCTGCAAGTCTTTGGCAGAAATCCTTCAAGGGCCATGGCGCCGCAGCCGATGTCGAAAACGCAGGCGCCGGCGGGGATGAATTGCGAAGCGACTTTGGCACGCGCATTCCACGCCGGTTCTAGCTGCGCTGGGTCGGACCAGCGTCGAACGTCCGTTCGTTGCTCGACGATAACCCGTTTGCGACGGTTCAATTCGTCCGCGGGTGTTTCCGAAGACAACTCCGGCGCAAATTGCCCACATAGCGCCGTGAACATATCTTGAATGGCGCTGCTCCAATCGCCCAGGGACTGCTGTCGGAACAGACGCATCGTCGGATACCATGGGGAATCTGCCCGATCAGTCATCCAGCGCCAGTCTGGAACCCATGGAATTAACGTCCAAACTGTCCGCCCCAGCGCACCGGCCAAATGAGCCGGAGCTGAATCGACCGTAATCAACAAGTCCAAGTTTTCAATAAGTGCAGCGGTATCCGAGAAATCATTGATAAACAAAGACGCATCGATCAGATCGAGACGCGATATCGGGTGCTTGATGTCGCTCGCGCGATCGCCTAACTGCAAACTCACAAATACCGCAGGAATAGCCGCCAGCGAATCGAATTGAGCCAGGGAAATCGATCTGTTCCAGTCGTTGTCGTGTGCCGGGCTGCCAGCCCATGCCAGTCCGATGCGCGGCAGATCGAGTTTTCCGCTTGTTCTCTCGTCCAGCCATTTCCGCCACGTTTCCACCTTGGCCGGATCGCTGGCGAGGTATGGAACCTCAGCGGGCAGCGTCTCGAGCGTCGTGGCAAAACGATACGGAAGGCTCAACGGAAAGATCCAGTAGTCGAAAACGTCATCCTGCTGCAGGTCTGCGGACAGTACGCGGTCCACTCCGGGGAGCGTGGACAGCAGCGGTGCAAGCGCTGGCGACGTGCGCAGCCAAACGGTCGCCCCCATCGACTTGAGATGCTTTGCATACCTGGAAAACTGAATCTGATCACCGAAACCCTGTTCGGGATGCACGATTATGGTCTTCCCGGCGAGAGGCTCGCCGAGCCACATAGGCTTATCGTAAGCAGGAAGCAAAATGCGTTGGTATGTCTTTCTGTCAGAAGAGTAGCGCGTTTCGTATTCGCGCCACCCTTCGGCAAAACAACCCTCACGCAGCAGATTCATGCCAAGCAGGTAATGTGCGTCAGCATTATGCGGCTGAGCATTGATGACTTGCCGCAGGCAATCCTCTGCGTCCCGATAGCGTCCGGTGGAGATCAAATGGCTGGCGCGGGCGATAAGGATTTCAGAAAAATTGGCGTGAAAATTCGAAGCCAGATCAAGTTCCCGAGCCGCCTCATCCAACCTGCCCATGCGAGTCAACAACATATTCAGGTTGATATGCGCCTCGGCATAACTCGGGC
>JAKALI010000580.1 GCA_021813195.1 Pseudomonadota bacterium | reverse complement strand
GATACCGCTGCCCATGAACAATCCGGTCCCGATCGCGCCGCCCAGGCCAATCATGACCGTCTGGGCTTTGGTAAGGCTCTTATGTAGGCCCCGTTCGCGCGCGATGATCGCCTGGTCGTCCATGTGTCCCCCTTATTGCACCGCAAACACAAAGCAGCCGGCTAGAGATGACGGGCCATATCTGGGCGCCCCATCATTTGAAAGGCATATTAACCGGATCGCGTAGCTCACGCCACGACTGCCCGATCCGATAAGACGTTCCACCAACATCATCTAATCAGGTGGCGGCCCATTGTAGATGTGACCGTCACCAAATATTCCGACTCGAGCTGAGCAATGGCGGCAACGCGTCCGTTACGTGCATTGCCCTCATAGGCGACAACGCGCCGCCATTTCACCGCACACGAATGATCTCGCTTTGGGCAAACAGTGAGTCGATCTGGAGTTTGAGGTTCAACCGCTTATAAACCAGGGGCGGAATCCCGATATCCGCCAAATACAGGTCTCCAACATGGGCGGATGCGGACTCGGCCTGCAACCCGGTTTTCGGCAATGCCAGCGCCAATGTTGCGGCTGCCCGAATTGTCGGGACGGCTACCGCTCCAGTCGTCGCGTCAAGGCCGGACGGCACGTCCATCGACAGGATCGGCGCGCCGCTGTGATTGGCCCATCGAATGAGGTCCGCCGCGGCGCCAGTCGGCGCGCCGCGGAGGCTATAGCCAATGAGGCCATCGATCAGAAGATCGGGGCGATGGGTGATGGGCGGTACCTCCTTACACCGAACACTTACCCCCATGCGACGCAGGATTGTGAGCTGGTTACGCGGTACCGCCTTGATGGCGCGCCCAGCCTGAGACAGGATGACCTCTATCTGAGCACCCCAGTTGTGGAGGTGTCGAGCCGCAACCAGGACGCCGCCGCCGTTTCCGCCACTGCCGGCGAGCACCGTTACCTGCCTGCCGCGGGGATCTCCATTAAGAAATTGCGCGCGCGCCAACCGGGCGAGATTGCGGCCGGCATTCTCCATCATCTGCACCAGGCCCAGCCGGTAGTGTGCGACGGCCACGCGGTCCACTTTGACCATCTGAGAGGCCGTGAGGCCGGGACAATCGTGCGCAGGCGTCACAAAGACCGTCATTCCATATACCATCCGTGGCTTACGATAAGAGACTGTCCGGTCAAGGCGTTGGTGTCGGCCCTGGCGAAGAAGAGAACGGCCGCCGCGACATCCTCCACTGTCGTAAACGTCGCATCGACGGTCTCCTTCAGCATGATGGTCTCGACCACATCTTTCTCGCTGATTCCCAGCGCATGCGCTTGTTCGGGTATTTGCTTCTCGACAAGGGGCGTCCTCACAAACCCCGGACACACCACATTGGCACGAACATTGTGCTTTGCACCTTCCTTGGCGACAACCCGCGCCAGACCGACAACACCGTGCTTGGCGGTGACATAAGCTGCCTTCAGCGGCGATGCTTCCTTCGAGTGAACCGAGCCAATGTAGATGATCGAGCCGCGTTCGGCGGCGTACATGTACCGCAGACAGGCTTTCGTCGTCAGAAACGCGCCGTCCAGGTGAACAGCAAGAAGCTTCTTCCAATCTGCAAACGGAAACGAATCCAGCGGATGAACAATCTGGATTCCGGCGTTGCTGACCAGAATATCGATGCTGCCATACCTTTCGTGCGCCGCATCCACGCCGGCACAGACCGAAGCCTCGTCGCCGACGTCCATGGCAATCCCACCGGCTATCCCGCCTGCAGCGCCGATCTCGGCCGCAGCCTCCTCGGCCGCCTCTTGCTTGAGGTCGGCGACGATGACTTTCGCGCCCTCACGCGCAAGAGCGTGTGCGATCTCCTTACCGATGCCGCTCGCCGCGCCGGTGACTATTGCAACCTTGCCCGTCAAAGAAGCCATGCTGAAATCCCTTTCATCCTGTAGCGAGATAATCGTGAACGACGTGGCCAAGATTAAGTGTCAGATCGGCGATCACATGAATGGCGGAAATCACCTCGAGGACGGGAAGCGCGCTCACAGGCGCCAGTGCATGGGGATGGAGTTCCAGCGCCGCTGGGCCGGTCCACGCCCCCTTCAATTCGATGTCGCCAAGAGAATACCGGACGATTTCGCAGATTCGCGGTGTGCCGTCGACATGCGGAATGATCTTCAGTAAGAAACCCGGCTCGAGAAGTCCGCGCAGCGCGATATCGTGCGGTATCGCCCGATGCTTGTAGCCCATGCTTCCCGTGGCGACGCGGACGGGGCCGTAGTCAAGCGTGCCGAGCAGCGTATCATGCACAACGCGCAACGCCGGGGATGCGAGCTTCTTCGGAAATCCCCACAACTCCCGCCCGCCGGCGATTGGCGGATCGTCGTCGAGGAACATCGCATGCGTATAGTTTCCCATCTCGCCTTCGAACCGTATCGGAATGACTTGCCCCGACTCGGTGTAATCGCCAAATCCGGTGCTGTCCGGCATTCGGATGAATTCGTATTTCACAATCGGCTCGATAAGTTCCAACGGCTTGGGCACCACTCTCTCGAGCGCCGCGTGGTCCGTTCGATAGGTGATGACCAGATATTCGCGATCAACGAACCGATATGGGCCGGCCGGATAGGCGGGGCTGAGCAACGGCATGGACAACGCCCGCTTGCGGACCTCGCTGGCTTTCATCCCTTGCTGTTCCCCATGTGGACGTCAATCAAGATAATCATGCACGACCTCGCCGAGAGTGAGCGTGAAGTCGGCAACGATGTGAATGCCGGATACGATTTCGCACACTGGCAGATCGTTTAGCGGCGCGAGGGCATGGGGTCGCAACTCCAACGATGCCGGAGCGGTCCAGGCGCCATTCAGAACGATATCAGAGCGAAAATAGCGCACCAGCTCGCAAATACGCGGTGTGCCATCGACATGCGGAATGATCTTGAGCAGGAACCCTGGCTCTTGCAGCATCGTCATTGCCGATTCGCCTGCAACAGCCGTATGCTTATAGCCCATCGACGCCGTGGCGATGCGCATGGGACCATAATCGAGCGTCCCCAGCAGGACATCGTGCGCGACCAAAAACTGCGGCGCTGCCAGTTTCTGCGGAAAGCCCCACAGCTCCCGACCACCCGAGATTGGCGCATGGACATCAAGAAACATGTTGTGCGTGTACGTCCCCCTCTGCCCGCTCAGATACACGGGGATGTGCTGCGCTGCTCCCGAATAACGCCCAAACCCGGTGCTTCCGCCCATACGCATAAAATCGAGGAGAACGAACGGTTCCCTGAATTCCAGCGGCTCAGGAACGACCGCTTCCAGCGCGGCATGATCGGTGCGGTACACAACGATGAGGTGTTCGCGATCTGTGAACCGATACGGCCCCGGCGGATAGGACGGGCTGGTAAAGGGCATCGCAAAGGCATTCCGCGCAACGTCAAATGGCTCCATCGTGCTTGTTTCCAGTCACGCTGAACGTGGTGCGAAGGCTAACGGTCTCTTGGAGCGCCCCGAGGTTCTCCCCCCGGTTCTGCCCGCGCCGGCAGGAACGGTCTCTGACGCTTCCGCTTGACCTTGAACAAGGATGTCGTGCATGACATCAAATACACGCACACCGACGTCCTCCGATTTCGGCGCCAGCCACGGAGCGGCCCGCAAGGACGCCACGGCGTCCAATACTCCTTGCCGCCATCGCGCTTCCATCGTGCCTCTGCTGAACTCATAATCCTTGGCGCCGCCGAGGGATATGAG
>JAKALI010000579.1 GCA_021813195.1 Pseudomonadota bacterium | reverse complement strand
GGCTGACGAAAGGCTGGCGCCGGCTGAGCACATGTGGCCGTCGCCTGCCGACAGGATTCGATATGACGATTCCCCTTCAGCTTCCGCCGCCGGCCCAGCGGCCAAAGCGTCCCTTCTTTTCGTCGGGGCCGTGCGTCAAACGTCCCGGCTGGACGCCCCACGTGCTGGCACACGCGTTGCTTGGCCGCTCGCACCGCTCGCACGAAGGTCGCGAGGTGCTGCGGCGTGCGATTCGCGAAACCCATGACCTTTTGGGGTTGCCCGAGAACTATCGCGTGGCCATCGTGCCTGGGTCCGATACCGGAGCATTCGAAGCGGCCATGTGGTCGTTGCTGGGTGCGCGCGGTGTGGATGTCCTGGCCTGGGAAGTGTTTGGGAAGGTTTGGGTGGGCGATATCGTGCGCGAGCTCAAACTTGCCGATGTGCGTGTCTTGGAAGCGCCGTTTGGCGAACTGCCGGACATGTCAAAGGTGGATTTTGCGCGCGACGTCGTTTTCACTTGGAACGGCACCACCTCGGGCGTTCGGGTGCCGAATGGCGACTGGATACCCGAAGACCGAGCTGGTCTGACGCTGATCGACGCGACGTCGGCCATTTTTGCCCAGCGGATTGATTGGCATAAAGCTGACGTCATCACCTATTCCTGGCAGAAGGTGCTCGGTGGTGAGGCCGCGCATGGCATGCTGATATTGAGCCCGCGGGCCATTGAGCGTCTGGAAAGCTACGTCCCACCCTGGCCGATCCCGAAATTGTTTCGCCTGACGAAAGAGGGCAGGCTCGACACAGCAATCTTCGCGGGCGAAACCATCAATACACCTTCTATGCTCTGTGTCGCAGACTATCTCGATGCTCTGTCGTGGGCGCGCAGCATTGGTGGGCTTGAAGAATTGATCGCCCGTGCTGATCGCAACGCAGCGATCGTGGATTCATGGATTGAGAGGACGCCCTGGGTGGCGCATATGGCGCGTGATCCGGCCACACGCTCCAACACGTCCGTGTGTTTGCGAATTGTGGATGAACGTGTCGCGACGTCCTCAACTGAGGCGCAAGGCCAATTCGTGCGCGAAATGGTCAGTATGCTCGAGACCGCCGGCGTTGCGTTCGACATCGCGGCCCATCGCAACGCGCCACCAGGTCTTAGAATTTGGACCGGCGCGACGGTGGAGGCGCAAGATGTTGAAGTCCTGTTGCCATGGTTAGACTGGGCGTTTCGATCTCTCGCGGCATCGAAGCTGGCGCCAGCGCATTAAAACCGTCGAAACTCGCGCGTGGAGCGGCCTAAATCGTCCACTCCGGCGATATCGGTGCCCACAAGGCCCCGGGTAACGCGATACAAACACTGATGCGGAGATTACGGCACGATGTCGAACACTGATGCAAGCGCACCCCGGCTGCTCTTTTTTGCCGGCTCTTCGCGAGCCGGTTCGCATAACATGCGGCTCGCCCGTCTCGGAGCGATGATCGCCGAGGCCAATGGCATCCATGCAACCTTCGCCGACATTGGCGATTATCCGTTGCCGCTCTACGACGCAGATGTGCAGAACACATCAGGGATTCCTGAGAATGCATACAAGTTCGAAGCCTTGATGCGTGTCCACAGCGGTGTGTTCATCGCCTGCCCGGAGTACAATGCGTCGATCACACCGGCATTGAAGAATTTGCTCGATTGGATCAGCCGCATCCGCAACGACGGGGAAGAGCCGCTCTTTGTGTTCAAGACGCGCGTGTTCGCTCTTGGTGCGTCTTCGCCGGGTGGCATGGGCGGCTTGCGCGGGCTCAATACCGTGCGTACGGTTCTGGAGCTGGGCCTTGGCGCGCTCGTCCTACCGGAGCAATTCGCAGTGCCTCGTGCGATGGAAGCCTACGACGACCATGGACACTTGAAAAACAAAGACTCTCAAGAACAATTCAAGGCGCTGATCCAGAAACTCGCCCGTGCCGCCCATGTTCTGCACGGATAGCGACGCCAACCTTCATGCGCACGCAGGCGCGCGGTTATTGCAGGCCATAGCCCCCCATGACCCACACCCCACTCAAAGACCGTCTCATCGTGGCGCTCGACATGCCGTCGGCCGAGGAAGCCCAGCGACTGGTAGCCAAGCTCGACGACACCGTTTCATTCTACAAGGTGGGGTTGGAGTTGTTGTTCGCCGGTGGGCTCGAATTGGCGCAAAGTCTGAAGGCCCACGGAAAGCGCGTGTTCCTCGACATGAAGCTTCTCGACATTGGCAATACGGTCGAGCGCGCGGTTGCCAATGCGCGTGAACTGCGTCTGGATTTCCTTACCATCCACGGTCACGACTTGAAGACCTTGCGCGCTGCCGTGGCTGGTCGCGGCTCGAGTTCCCTCAGACTCCTTGCCGTCACCGTCATGACCAATCTCACTGCGGATGACCTGCGCCAGCAGGGATGCACGCTCAGTCCGGCGGAGTTGGCAT
This sequence comes from Pseudomonadota bacterium, assembly GCA_021813195.1. The sequence continues at coordinate 1,304 of JAKALI010000579.1, read as the reverse complement.
TGCATCGCGCGCGTCTCGCCTACGAAGCCGGCTGCGACGGGGTGATCGCGTCGGGAATGGAAGCAGCCGCCATTCGCGCGGCGACGGGGCCGGAGTTCCTCATCGTTACCCCGGGAATTCGCCTGCCCGGCGGCACCACCGACGATCAAGAACGCGTCATGACACCCGAAAGTGCCATGACATCGGGCGCCAATCATATTGTCGTGGGACGACCCATCACAGAGGCGGATGATCCCGTCCTCGCAGCGCAGACATTCCTCGCCCACATCAAACAGGCGCTGGGGCACAAGTCCTAGCGAAATCGGCTAGTCTTCAGCTTTGATCGGGCGTTGCATCAGGGCGGCGATGGCTTGATCGACGGTCAGTCGTCCCTCGATAATGTCGTGGACGGCCTCGGTGATCGGCAGCTCGATGTTCTTGCTGCGCGCCAGTGCGACAGCTGCGGCGGCTGTGTAGACCCCCTCGGTCACAGCCACACGCTGACCCAGAACGTCCACCAGGCTATGGCCAAGTGCCAGTTCACGCCCGAGGCTCATATTGCGCGACTGCGCGCTGCCGCAGGTCAGGATGAGGTCGCCGATGCCCGAGAGCCCAAGCATGGTTTCAGGCCGTCCGCCCATGGCGGTGGCTAGGCGCCGCATTTCGGCAAATCCTCGTGTGACAAGGGCGGCATGTGCGCTGGCGCCGAGGCCTTTGCCGTCGACGATGCCGGCCGCAATCGCAAGGACGTTTTTCAAGGCCCCGCCGATTTCGACGCCGATGATGTCGCTCGACCAGTAAAGCCGGAACGTGCCGGACCCCAAGTCATTGGCGAGCGCGCGGCCTAGTGTTTCGTTGGTGGTGGCGATCGTTAAGGCCACGGGTAATCCGCGCGCAACGTCACTGGCGAAGCTCGGTCCGGAAAGAACTGCGAGGATCGGATCACCAAGTTCCTCTCGCAGCACGTCGCCGAGAAGGCGACCGCTTTCCCGCTCGATACCTTTGGAGCATAGCACTACGGGCGTGCCTGGCTTCACGAACGGGCGGATCGCGCGCGCGAGCTGGCGAATGTGCTGCGCGGGTGGGACGAGCAAAATCGCATCGCACCGCGTGGCATCTTCGATCGCCGTTGTGGCTTTGAGCGCGGGATCGAGCGGGATACCGGGCAGGAACGTCCGGTTGACGTGGCGAACATTGATATCGTCCACCGTCTCGGACTCACGGGCCCACAATACAACCTCGTGTCCGGCCAGACGTTGGGCCTGCGCAAGCGCCGTTCCCCATGCGCCCCCGCCAATGACGCCGACACGCGCTATTTTCATGCC
>JAKALI010000578.1 GCA_021813195.1 Pseudomonadota bacterium | reverse complement strand
CGCCATGATCGCCAAGAACAGGAGCAGTTCCGCGGTCTCGTCCTAAAGGACATCGCGACAATCGCGGAGATCGCCTCTTTCAGGGAGGCGGATTGCATCATTGCGGTGTCGGACGAAATCGCGCGCTTTGTCGGTTCCTGCGGAATCGAGGCAAAAAAGATCCTGACGGTGCCGAACGGCGTCGATACCGATTTCTTCAATCCGAACGTCGGAGGCGCGGCGATCCGACAGCGATACGGCATTGGTAACAATCCGGTTATCGGGTTCATTGGCAGCTTCAAACCGTGGCACGGCATCGACTTCTTGATCGACGGGTTCATTGCGATGGCCCACAAACATCCCGATGTCCATCTTCTTTGCGTCGGGGAAGGACCCGAGCTGACAAGGGCAAAGGAACGGATTGCTCTGCGCGGGCTCGACCGTCGGGCTTTCTTTACAGGGCGCATCCCGCACGCCGATGTGCCCGGTCACTTGGCCGCGATGGACATCAGCGTCGCGCCCTATCTCTCACAAGCAAACTTCTATTTTTCGCCCTTGAAAATTGTTGAGTCGCTTGCCGTCGGCACGCCCGTGGTCGCCCCGCGGATTGGACAAATCGAAATGCTTGTCGACGACGAGGAAACAGGCCTTCTCTTCGAACCCGATGACAATAATGACTTCGTCGAAAAAGCATTAAGCCTCATCGCCGACGAAGAGCGCCGTCGGCTCATGAGCGAGCGCGCCCGAACGCGGGCTAACAGCGATTTCAGTTGGGAGAAGGCCGGCGGCCGGGTGCTCGCCATGGCGCAACATCTCACAGACGCGATGCTGCCGACATGAACGTCCACGTCTCCCCTCACCGCTTGCATAGACCCCGGCTCTGGATTCTACGGTATGTGACGCCGCAATGGCGGCATCTCGGCGCGGGCTGCCTCGCGATGACCGTGCGCGCGGGCGTGCTCGCGCTGGTGCCCTGGCCGTTAAAATTTATCATCGATAATGTCATCTACGACAAGCCGCTGCCCTACGCCATGGCGACCATCCTGCCCGATGCACAATCCCACCGCATCGCGCTTTTGGGGTCGCTTTGCTTCCTCACTGTCGGTTTAGGCTTGGCCGACGCCGCGCTGGACTATGTCGGAAGCCGCTTCTTCCTGGACGTTGGCCAACGGGCTGTCTTCACCCTGCGGCAGGATTTGTTCGCACATCTTCAGAAACTGTCGCTGGACTTTCACCGTCGGCACCGCGGCGGCGATCTGATGTCCAGGTTGAGCGGCGACGTCCAGAAACTGCAGGACCTAATTACGGCCGTTGGCGGTGATTTCTTCCAACATTTTCTCGTCATCAGCGGCGTGGCCGTGATTATGCTGAGCGTCGATTGGCGTTATGCACTAATCGTCTTGGCTACCATCCCGATACTATTTGGGATCATCCAAACCTTTACGTTTCGCTTGCGCCGGGTGCTGCGTCGCGTTCGTCATTCCGAAGGCGATTTATGGAGCATGGCGCAAGAGATATTCGGTAGCGTTCACCTTGTTCAGGCCTATGGAAGAGAACGTCACGAAGAAGAACGCTTTGCCGCCAGCGCGCAGGAGATTTTTCGCGCCGGCAGCAACGCGAACGCCGTTCAGGCGCAGTTCTCGCCGGCACTGACCGTCGCGGTGGCTGCCGCCACGGCGTTCATCGCCTGGTATGGCGCGATCCAGGTTCTCGACGGGCGGATCACCGCCGGAGAGATGCTGGTATTTCTTGCCTATTTTCGGTCGCTCACCGCTCCGACGCGGCGTATCGCAAAAACCGCGCGCATTGTTGGACGGGCGTCGGTCGCGATGGAGCGCATTGCCGATTATCTCTTTGAGGTGCCATCCGTCGCCGAATCACCCAGGGTGATCGTTCCGGTGACCAGCAGCGGAAAAGTAGAGTTCGAGCGCGTCAGCTTTGGCTACCGACCCGGCGCGAATATTCTGAAAGATCTCTCGTTCGAGCTGCATCGAGGCAAGATGGTCGCCTTGGTCGGACCGACAGGTGCCGGCAAGAGCACAATCGCGGGATTGATATCGCGTTTCTATGACCCGACCGCCGGCCGCGTATTGCTCGATGGCCGCGATTTGCGGGACCTCAGCTTGAGCTTTGTACGCCGTCAGGTGGCGCTGGTGCTGCAGGAACCCGTGATACTCCATGCCAGTGTTTGGGAGAACATTTGCTATGGCCTGGATGGCGCCACCCGCGACGACGCCGTTCGCGCGGCCGAGGCCGTCGGTGTCGCTAATATGATCGAAGGCCTCACGGGCAGTTATGATTACGTCATCAGCGAACGCGGCCAGACGCTTTCGGGCGGGCAACGGCAGTGTATTTCAATGGCGCGCGCGATGTTGAGCAATGCGCCAATTGCGATCCTGGATGAACCGACCAGCAATCTCGATGCGGTGACCGAGCGGCGGCTTATGAATGCCGTGAACCGTTTGATAGGCAACCGCGCCGCGCTCGTTATCGCCCACCGGCTGAAAACCGTCACCGAGGCGGATGAAATCGTCGTTCTCGACCAGGGGCGCATCGTGCAACGTGGGAGCCACACTCAATTGTGTAAGGAAACGGGTTTGTATGCGCGGCTTTGGGCAGAAGCCGATGGCGAAAAAAGGGGCGAGGTCGGAACTGATACGGTTTTGAACCTCAGTAAGGCCAGAGCATCCTAGATGCGTCCCCACAAAAAGTGCGGCGATTCGCTCGCCTGCAAATTCGGGATACGGCGCATTTCGCGCGTAATGGGTGCGGCCTGCGGAGCAATTCTTCCGCTTCTCATCACGCATGCGCACGCCGGCGCTTGGATTCCCGCGGTCGGAACCGGCGATGTGACGTCCATGCTTCGCTATTCCTACGCCGATCGGTCATTTTCCGCAGGATCGTTTTCGACCAGGACGAGCACAAGTACCAAAGAACACAAAACTCAGATTCGCCTGACCGGCGAGCATGGGCTGGGAAATGATTTTTCGCTGGATTACGACCTGCGTTATGGCTTCCTCAGCCAATCGAAAACGAAGAAAGGCGTCACTACCGTTAATGACAATGACGGCTTTCAGGATCAGAGCGTCGGAATAAATTATGGCTTGCGGCAGGAGAAGAATTTCGCTGACGCGATTGGGCTTGGCGTCGTCGCGCCAGGCAGCTCGGGCGGAAGCCTACCGGCTCTTGATAGCGGCCAATGGGCATTGGAGCCTATTTACCGCCTGGGTTTCAAACCGGGAATTGCTGGCCTGACTGCAAATGTCGACTTCGCGATACGTACGTTTCTCGATGGCGGGGCAACACAATTCCGCACGAATGTCGAGCTTATGGCGCCGATATCGCGCCGCATCCACGTCATTGGAAAGATGTTCTTTGTTCGTACGGCACGAATGAGCAACTTTGACAATAGCCGTGATCGGGGTGAGCTCTACGACCTCCTTCGCCTGGGGATAGGGGTGCAATACCGTCTCACAAACAATATTGAGCCGGTCTTGGCCTATGAATCGGATGTCGCCGGCATGAGTCAGCATGCTCACCATCGCGTCACCGCCGGCGTGAAGTTCAAATATTGAAGCTGATCCGCCACTGCGGAACATCGGCCGTGAAAGTAAAGGAGTAGAACCTCATGCATGTAACCATAATCGGCAGCGGCTATGTCGGCCTCGTCTCCGGGGCTTGCTTTGCCGATTTCGGTCACGAGGTGACCTGTGTCGACAAGGACGCGGACAAGATCGCCGCGCTCGAACGTGGCCAGATGCCGA
>JAKALI010000577.1 GCA_021813195.1 Pseudomonadota bacterium | reverse complement strand
TGCCGTTGACCGGCCGACAACGACGCACCGCGCTCGCCCAAGCGGGTCTCATAGCCCTCCGGCAGGCGCAGGATCATCTCATGCACACCGGCGGCTTGTGCGGCGGCGATCACGGCTTTGCTATCCGGAGCCTCCGAAAAACGCGCGATGTTTTCCGTAATCGTACCGTCGAACAATTCCACGTCTTGAGGCAGATAGCCGATGTGCGGTCCAAGACGTGATTCCGGCCAATGACGAATGTCGGCGCCATCGAGACGCACACAGCCGCGCGCCGCCGGCCAGACGCCGACCAGCGCCCGCGCCAGCGAGGATTTGCCGGCGGCGCTTTGCCCGATCACACCCAGCGCCTGCCCGGCCTTCAATTCGAAGGCGACATTGTTGAGAACCACACGCTGTGTGCCCGGCACAACGACCGTGATGCCCTCGACTGCAAGTGACGAGACGGGTGGCGGCAGCTCGAGCTTTTCGGCCTCTTCTTTTTCGGCGACTTCGATTGCGGAGAGCAAACGAACGGCACTGTGCCGTGCGGCCACAAAACCCTTCCAGTTGGCGATGGCGACTTCGATCGGGGCATAAGCGCGCGACGACGCGATAGAGCAGGCAATGATGGCCCCAGCTGACATTTCACCATGGATCACCAAGTATGCGCCGGCTCCAAGCAGCGCGGACTGCAACAACAGACGGATCGTGCGGGAGGTGACGGAAAATCCCGATGTGATGTCCGTCAGACGCTGCTGGAGCGACAATTGCCGACTATTAGCGGCGTGGAACCGCTCCATCGCGCGATCGGCAAAGCCCATGGCTTTCAAAACTTCGGCGTGACGTGCATGCGCTTCAACCACCGAAGCGCGGTGCGCGCTCGCTTCCGCCAATGCACGCGTCGGCTCCTGAGTGCGCCGCTCGGTCCACAATGTCATGACCACAAGCAGGACGGCACCGCCCAACGTCATCCACCCCAGCACCGGGTGCAACAGGAAGACGAACAGAATGAAAAGCGGCATCCAGGGAAGATCCAGGATGGCCACGGGGCCCTGCCCCGCAAGAAAGGAACGAATAGTGTCCACGTCGCGGATCGGCTGCTGGGCATCTCCGGTGGAGCGGCCGAGTAAAGACAGCCGGAGCGCAGCGGCGTGTGCCGGCAACATATGTTTGCGATCGATACGTCCCGCGATCCGAACGAGGCTCTGGGAACGCAGCACCTCAAGCAGGCCGTGGAACAGGTAGAGACCCAAAGCCAGAATGGAGAGGGCCACCAAGGTTGAAACGCTTCGGCTCGACAAGACACGGTCGTAGACCTGCATCATGTAGAGCGAACCCGTCAGTGCCAGCAGGTTGATCGCCCCCGACATGACGGCCATTGCGACAACGGCCCCGCGAAAGGCGCCAAGGATCGGATTGTCGACACGCTTACTCTTACTACTCACAACCGTGCGCCCTTTCACGAATCGATGAATGCCAATCACCAAGAACCGCTGGCATCTTCACTCTGCAGTGCCCGAACCGTTCCTTTCATTCCTGTCTCTTGCAAATCCGATACCGCGGACGTTCAGAGGATGAAGTTGCTCTTGTCCAACTCCGCGACATCAACCATGACCAGCAGCAAGCTGTCGTCTCCGATCTGTACCGACGTTCCGTCCTCGGTGTAGATCAGGAGGATGTCACGGCCCAGTGCATTCTCGTCGAAGTTGTAGGCCGACACGTCGATGCGATGGCGCGAGCCAGACCCCGAAGAATCCGGCCGGAAACCTTCCAGCACGTCATTGCCGAAGCCTGGCATCAGGACGATGGTATCGTTACCGCGGGTGAACAGGATGTAGTCGTCGCCGGTACCGCTGAAGACGACGTCGTCACCATCACCGCCATCAAAGCGGTTACGCCCGGACCCGCCGTGGAGGAAATCGTTGCCGGCCCCGCCGATGAGGACGTCGTCCCCCTCACCGCCGAACAACTCGTCGTCGCCGTCTCCGCCAATGAGGACATCATTCCCGTCGCCGCCGATGAGAACGTCGTTGCCGGCCCCACCGACAATCGTATTGTCCAACGCGTTACCAGTGCCCGCGAAATCACCTTTGCCTGCGTAAACCAGTACTTCGACATTATCGGGCAGAACATATGTCCTGAGGGTCGTCTCGACCGTATCGAGGCCTTCGCCTGCGAGTTCAACGACCACGTCGCCCACGTTGTCGACGACGTAGCAATCATCTCCCAATCCACCCATCATGAGATCGCGATCGCGGCCGCCATCGAGAAGATCGTTGCCGTCTCCGCCGTGCAAGGTATCTCTGCCGCGACCGCCAAATATCCGGTCGTTGCCAGCCCCACCGATCAGGACATCGTGGCCGCCGGCACCGTCGATTTGGTCATCAGCGCTACCGCCCGAAATGACATCGTCATGCGCCGTACCGATCGCAACGACTGCCTCTGTCACCGGGGCAATAGCATGATCTGCATCGTCCTCAATTTCATCGCCGATGAGCACGTCGTCGCCGTCACCGCCGTCCAGCCTGTCGTCGCCGGCGCCACCAATCAAAGTGTCGCCGCCCTCGCCGCCGAGCAGAACGTCGTTTCCGGAACCGCCCGAAAGGCGGTCGTTTCCAGCCCCGCCGATGAGAGTGTCGTCTCCAGAGCCGCCTTCCAGCACATCGTCGCCGTCGCCGCCGATGAGAATGTCGTTGCCGGCGGCGCCGAACATCACATCGGCTCCGCTGGTGCCGATCAGGACATCATCACCATTCGTCCCCAGAATGATCGGAGCTAGGCTGTCCAGGGCATCGTGGAGTTCAGAATCCTCCAGGGGATCGTAAAGACCACTGCCTCTCAGCCGCGGTAAAACATCTGACAACCGGCCTTGATCGATTGCCGCGGCGATGTTCGTCCCGCTCAGAAGCTCCATCGCATCGAAAATCGCGCTCGCCTGCGCCTCGTCCAAGTGACGTGCAAGTAAACTTTCAATCGTCGAATTGACGTCGCTCTGGTAGCTCGCCTCGACCAAGGCCCCGACCCACAAATCCAGCTTATCGAATCCGTCCGCGTAGACGGTCCGCAAATCGGACGCCACCGTTTCGGGCAAATCATTGCGGTGCTGAAAATCGCTCCAACCGTCATAGGGCCGCGCTGCTGCCAGGCCGGTCTGCAAGAACAGGTTGGCGCGAACGGCGTTGAAGACGGGACGATCCGGAATTCTGGCGGTGTCCACCGACAGATGTGCGTTGGATCCCGGCGGCGCCGCAGCCGGGCTTACAGGCGGATCCTGGGCACACGGATCCTCCAGCCTATCTCGGTCGGGGCTGACCTGACCTGTTTCCTGCGCGCCAGGCGCGCCGTCGGACATGAGATCCGAGAACACAATCTGGTCAGGTGACAGAACCTCGGAGGGTAGCGGCCCAACGTCGTCGGGACGCGACCAGACGAGCGCAGGCGTGCATACCCTCGGCGCAATATCCTGGAGAGCGTCCCGGAACTCTTGCAACACCGATTTCTGGTATTCGGCGGCGCACAACAGGCGGGCAGCATCCCGGTACTGTTGCTCTGACCACGCATAAACTGTGGCCGAGCGCAATTCCTCGAGCCAATAGCGTTCGTTAGCCGCCCAAAGCTGCCGCGCTGCCTCACTTGCTGGTTGGATGATCGGCAGGTCAGAGGACCCAAGCACCGGGCTCCGCCCGACAATGTCGAGCAGACGGTCGAGATCGGAACTGGTGAAGCGGCCGGCCATCCCAGCGGTGTCCGAGGCGAGCAAAAAACAC
>JAKALI010000033.1 GCA_021813195.1 Pseudomonadota bacterium | reverse complement strand
AGCCGACGATCTTGCGCGCGAAGGCGTCGATGACGAACGCCACGTAGACGAAGCCGGTCCATGTCGAGACGTAGGTGAAGTCCGAGACCCACAGCACGTTCGGCTGCTCGGCGCGGAACTGCCGGTTGACGTGATCGAGCGGGCACGGCGCCGCCTTGTCGGGCACGGTGGTACGCACGCGCTTGCCGCGAATGACACCTTCGAGGCCCATTTTGCGCATCAATCGCTCGACCGTGCAGCGCGCCACGTCGTGCCCTTCGCGCAGCATCTGCCGCCACACCTTGCGCACGCCGTAGACCTGGAAGTTCTCGTCGAACACGCGCTGGATCTCCGGCATCAGGGCGGCATCACGCTTGGCGCGCGCCGGAAGCCGCTTGGGCTCCCGGCGTCGGGCATCGTGCTCGTAGCAGGTCGCCGGGGCGATCGGCGGGACGTTGCAGATCGGCTCGACCCCGTACGCTGACCGGTACTGATCGATGAACGCCGTCATGTCTTCGACCGGCGGTCGAGCTCCGCCTGCGCAAAATACGCCGACGCCTTGCGCAGGATCTCGTTGGCCTGGCGCAACTCGCGGTTCTCGCGCTCGAGCTGCTTCAGCCGCTCGCGATCGTCGGTGGTGAGACCGGCGCGCTTGCCGGAATCGCGTTCGGCCTGCTTGACCCAGTTGGACAGCGTCTGCGCCGTGCAGCCGATCTTGGCCGCGACCGAGGCGATCGCCGCCCACTGCGACGGGTAGTCGCCCGCGTGATCGAGCACCATCCGGACGGCGCGCTCACGCACCTCCGGCGAGAACTTCGGGGATTTGGTTTGGTTCGTCATGGCTCCAGTCTCTCAAGAGTTGGAGCCTCCGGCAATCTCGGGGCGGTTCACCACCGTTCCATTGCCCCGATTTAAACGTGAGCGTAGCTTGGAACCAAAGCGGAACGCTATCAACCGGTATGGCGCGGATGGGGGCTGAGAGCATAATCGGCCTGCCGAACCGTGGGTCAGATCCCATCCGCGCGGCAGGCCACTCGTCTGTCGGTCACTGGTGCTCGGTACAGGAGGAGTTTCCCCGACCCGGCTATTCGAGCAGCGTCGGGCCGGTTTTAATCTTCGGCATCAGGTCGGGCATGTTGACGGCGACGTTGTTCGACTTCACGTGCAGCTTGCCGTTTCCTTCCATGTAGAAGTGGTCGGCTACCATCGCGAAGAACTGCGAGTCCTGGTTGATCTCGCCGTTGCCGCTGATGTTCACGCGCCACTGCGGTGCATAGAGAATGCCTTCAATCTTGATGCGTCCACCGCCCTGAACCACAGTTTCCCGGATCGTACTCATCGAGGAGAGCCGGCGATCGACCAAAGCGAAGCCGGCATATGTGCCTGATGTCGGCGCCGTCACCACAAAATTGGCTCCGCTCTTGATGGCGAGACGGGTATCCGAACCACGGAAGATGATGCTGACGCCGCGTCCCGTGAGGGACGCTTGTGAGTCGATGCTGAGTTCACCATTCTTGATCAGATAGGTGCCGGGCGACATCGTCACGTTTGCGCCGACGCGGACACGGATACCGCCGCAGTAAATTCCGGGCGAGAGCGTGTGCGTGCCATTTTTCAGTTCGAGGTCGCTGGCGCTGCAGTTTCCATCGGGATAAGTCGACGCGAACTTGGCGGCAAACGGATCTTCCATCGCCTCGCAGCCGCTGTACGGCGAGGGGTAGAAGTGGTCGCCGCCGACCGCTCCGCCAACAGTGCAGAAGCCTTGTGCTGTCGCGACGGCCGCACCAACGGCGTTGATGGCCGATGGGCTGTTGGAGTTCACCCAGGTCCAGCAATTGTGCGCTGTCGCCTTGTTGATGCCCTGAAGATGCAGGCCGTCGTTGGTCGTGGTGTTGAGCGCGAGAATGCAAGCCACGCCGCCGTTTTCGATCTGCGAGCGTCCGGCGGATACGGCCTTCACATCGATGGCGTGCAGGCCTAAGAGCGGCAGAATGACTGTCGGATGTGTATAGGTGGCTGCGACCCGGACCTCGGCGTTAGTTGCGGAGATGCTTGTCTTTGCGCGCGCGAGACCTTGGTCGGCGAGCCGCTGCGTCAGCATGTGCTCGGCCGCTTCAAGGCGGTTCTGGTTGGCCGTCGCCGGCAGCCGCGCGCCGGCTACGACGGCGGCATCGACTGCGGCTTGAAGCGCCGTCTGGCGCTCCATAGCCTGGGCAAAGTCCAGCGCCGTACCGATGATCCCGAACAAGGGGATGGCCATCAGTGCGAATAGGATTGCGACAGTGCCACGTTCGTCACGACGGAAGTGCGGGCTAAGGAGTGCGGGCGCGCAGGACATTGCTTACCTCATGGTCTTCATTGGCTCTCAAAGCCCAATTTGACGGCAATCCTTTCCAAAAGACTGATTTATCTCGCAACAAGTTTATGAAACGGCCGATCCAATGTGCGCAAAATGCGAAATAGTTAAAGGCTGGTAACCTTGCGTAAATGCATTTTATTCAAGAGTGATTCAAGTCGTTCCCGACCCGCCGAGCAGCCTTGAAACCAGGCCGATACGCCTGGAAATCGGGCGTGCGTCCACGGGACCAGCAACAGGCCAATGGACGTTGTTCTACTCAATGATGTAAGCGGCGGACTGCGCGGACGTACGCCCTCGAAGGAGACCAGCATGATTGTAATCTATCGCAACGGCGTTCCCACCGTCATCACCGGCTGGCGCTCATGGCTGATCGTGCTGGCCGGGGCCTTGGTTTTTGTCGTCATCGGCGGATTGATGCTGGAGCGGGCGCTGACGGTGTGGACGGTCAATGCTGTTCTCCATCCCGATCGCCGTCGTGTTCGGGCTGGTTGCGATGTTGCTGATGCCCAAGCCCTGACAACGTCGCTGCTGCATGCGCTCATGGGCTTCAAACTCGGCGCGTAGCGCTTTGAGAGCGCCGGGGTGGCCCGTAGTTCGGCCGATTTCACGACCGCTCTCAATTAGCACGAACGTCGGCGAGGCGCGAATGCCTTTGATGAATATCAGGTTTTGCGGACGAGAGCTCTGAATGTCGACGACCCGGAGCGGTGCCCGCTGTCCTTCTGAGGATTTACCATATCCTGGCCCGACTTCAGCATGCCATCGCCGGCACCAGGGACAGCCGGCCTCTTCGAACATCACGAGTTCGGCCGCAGCGCCGTATGCGGGCCGCAGTGTGAGAAGAAGGATCGTCAAAATCAGACTGCGAGCGAAAGGCGGCATACGGGAACCCAATTGAAAAGGAGCGGCGCCGTCGCCGGGCCGCTCCATCTGTTGGCTGTGCCGAGCCATCCAGCCTCATTGCTGACCGGCCATCCTACTTGTTCACAGGACTATCGGGAGACATCAGGAACGCGGTGACGTCCTTGATCTGATCGATGGTCAGGAACTTGTTGGCGCCGAGACGCGGCATGTTCGAGCACGGAAATGCAACGTGTGCGTTGTAGATCTTCTCGTAGGCGGCTTTGATCGCCTCCTCCTTTAAGTCGCGCAGCTTGCCATAGCCGACGAGGCTCGGACCCAGCGTGCCGTAGGTGATTTCCTTCGGCTCCAACTGGTGGCAGGCGTAGCAGTTGCCGCCAGCTTGCCGCTTTTCCATCTCGTCGCGCATCCGCCAGCCAAAACCGTCGCCGGCCGATTTCTTGCCCTTTTCCCAGTCGCCCATGAGCTTGCCATCGGCGGGATACTGGATCGTGGCCTTTTCGCGCGCCACGATGGCGTCGAACTGCGCCTTCGAGGGATTGTTGCGCGTTTCCGAGCAAACCTTCTGCGTCTCGTCCTGATCGACGCGCTTCTGCAGGTCGGGCGTCAGATCCTTCCACGCGGCCTTGACGGCGGCGTCGAGCACGGCCGGATCGATCGGCGTTGCTGCGGTCTGTGCGAATGCCGGCGTAGCCAGCACAAGGCAAGCGGCGGCGATGATAGCTTTCTTCATGACGATTGTTCTCCCCGCCTCAGCGCTTGATGCTCGGAACCAGGATCTCTCCGCCTTCCGCCTGCTTGGTCAGGAAGGTGATGAGCGCCACGGTCACGTCCGACGTGTAGGCGACGTCCGGCATGCGCATCTGCCAGTAGCAGTCCCACATCCGGTGCTGCATGGTGCGCAGTGCGCTTTGCGACACGCGGTAGGTCGGCCAGCCGCCCATCGTCTGCTGCACCGGAGCGCCGGGCTTGATCAGGTTGGGCAGCCCCTGCAAGCGGATGCGCTGTCCGTTCTCGGCGTGGCAGGTGGCGCAAGAGAAATCCGACATGCTGGAGCGGCGATAGAACAGAGCCTCACCCAGGGCAAAGGCTTGCTTCTCCTTGGCATGATCGAGCGGCAGCTTGAACTTCGCCCCATTCGATTTATTGGCGATGAAGGCGACGAGGTCTTGCATGTCCGAAGGCTTGCCCGGCCCGCTGAACCGGCGCGAACGCACGTCCTTGGTATCGAGTCCCTGGACATTCTCCATGCACCAGAGCAACCGCGCCTCGAGATCCTGAACCTTATCGGCGTCCGCAAAATAGCGCGGCATTGCGGCATAAGCGCCTTCGACTTTGCCCGGGCCCACGCCAAGGTCACAAGTCTCCAGCGAGACATTCTTGGTTCCGCGTGCGGTCTTCCAAAGAATCTCACCAGCGTCGACGGCCAGGTACCCGGGATTTGACATCGGGTCGCTGATCATCTCGCGATAGCGCTCGATTTCCTTCTCGCTGTTGTCGACGGCTGCTGTCGCAGCAGGCTTCGCAGCGGGCGCGGCGGCAGCCGGGGCCGCTGGAGCGGCGGCGGGCGCCGCGGCAGCGGGCGCAGCGGCAGGCTTTGCCGCGGTCGCCGCGGCGGCCTTCTTATCCGCCTCGTCCATTTTGCGGACGTGCTCCTGGTAGGCCTCGGCAGGACTCTTGGCGCCTTGCGCGCTGGCGGTCCCGCCATAGACAGCGATCGACACCGAGGCGATCACCGCAGCGGTCAGAATGCGATGGGTCATCAGCAGTCAGTCCTCCCTGATTTGAAACCCTTGGACACTGGCATTTCCGATCTACATCAGCCGCCATGCCGGTCGGCCTACCACGTGCCGAAAATCCGTGTCATTCTTGTTGTCTAGTTCCCCTGAGACGCGTGTGGCAGGCAGCCCCCATTCAGTGTCGGCGAAGAATGTAACCTGCCCCCATGCCCGCGTCATTGTGCGACGCAACAAACATGCCCTCGACCTAGTTGTTGCCAGCAGCAGTGCCAAGGTTAGTATACGATTTCTTGAGTTGCAAGTCCGCATCAATATATGCTAATTGCGGCATATGTCTGGAATTGCGGCATATGTCTGGAGCTTACTATGCATTGACATGATGCCGTCCGAAAGATCATGCATCCAGCACTGACGGGAAAAAATCGCGCGGCTCGAAACAGAGAACGCTCCTAGCCTTCTCGAACACGGCCCGAGAATTATCAACAGAAGTCGCCAGGGAGACGCTGCAATGGGTGTTGTCAAGTCCGCTCGCACACGTCGCGAATTTCTCGCCGCTGCCGCCGCCGGGACCGCTGTCCTGACGATCGCGCCGGGCACTGTTTTCGCTGACGCCTCGCACGTTGCCGCCGAGATCGAGAAGGCTTTCGCCGGCAAGAAGCTGATCGAGGGCAAGATCAAGCTGGACCTGCCGTCGATCGCCGAGAACGGCCTCGTCGTGCCGCTGAATTTCGAGGTCGAGAGCCCGATGACCGAGAAGGACTACGTGAAATCTGTCCGTCTCTATGCCGAAGGCAATCCGGGTCCCGGCCTCGCCGATTACCACTTCTCGCCGATGAGCCCGAAGGCCGCGGCGCAGATCCGCATCCGCCTCGCCAAGACGCAGAACATCATCGCCGTTGCCGAGATGTCGAATGGCGAGATCTACACCGCCAAGAAGGAAGTGAAAGTCACGATCGGCGGCTGCGGCGGCTGACGCCCCCAACGCCCGGCTGATGACGTCTCTTCACTCTCTTCCTGATCCAGAAGGATTTGTAGACATGGCTACTCCCACTCCCCGCGTCCGCATGCCCGCCACCGCAAAGGCCAACGAGGTCGTCGAAGTCAAGACGCTCATCAGCCACGAGATGGAAAGCGGCAACCGCAAGGACAAAGAAGGCAAGGCGATCCCGCGCAAGATCATCAAGTCGTTCGTTGCCAAGTTCGAAGGCAAGGAAATCCTGAAGGCTGATTGGCATCCGGCGATCTCCGCCAACCCCTACCAGTCGTTCTTCGTGCGCGTGCCGGCCACCGGCACATTCAGCTTCGAATGGACCGACGACGACGGCTCTGTCTACAAGGCCGAACAGAAGGTCACCGTCGGCTGATGAACCAACTGCCGGAAAGCCCCGCTTTCCGGCAGTTTTGCATTTCAAATCGACGTGTGTGCAGATGCCGGCGCGATGCTGTCGCGGCGAACGGGAAGGTGTGCCATGATTTCGAGACGTGATTTCATGACGGCGACGGCCGCCACCGCGGCGATCATGGCCAGTTCGGGCTTGCCTGTTTCGCGCGCGGCTGCGCGGGGTCGACGTGTTCGACTACATCGAACGGTTCTATAATCTCCGCCGCAGGCATTCGACGCTCGGCTATCTGAGCCCGGTTGCCTTCGAAGAACGACAGCGATTAGCTTAACTCACCGTCCACGGAACCGGGGACAGCTCAGCGCACCAGCTGTGGCGGCAAGTGCGCGATGTCCGACTTAACCAGTCCTCAAGAGGTTCGGGGCGGTTCATACCGCCTTGTCAGCCGATGCCGGGCTCCGCTACGAGGGCACACACATCCCGACTTCATCGACACTCAGGTCGGCATGATCAGGGAGCCTTGGCGAGGGCATCCATGATGGGGCACTGGGGCCAGCGGTCGGGTTGGCACTCTTCGATGAGGGTGTTGAGCGCGCGGTCGAGCCGTTTGAGGTCTGCGATCTTGCGTCGAACCTCGCCGCGATGAGCGATGGTCACGGCGCGCGCCTTCTCGCAGCAGGCGCCGCCGTCGTTCAAGCGAAGGAGATCACGAATGGTCTCCAGCGGAAATCCGAGCTCGCGGCCGCGACGGATGAAGTTCAGGGTTGCGACGTGCCCTGGCGCATAATGGCGGTAGCGGCCGACACTGCGGGCCGGCTTGGCGAGCATGCCGATCTTCTCATAGTACCGGATGGTTTCGATGTGCACGCCTGTGGCCTCGGCCAACCGGCCGATGGTCAAGGGTGTTGCGCCGGATGGATGCCGCATGCTGCCTCACGAAGATTTACACTTGTGTCTGTAGTGGCTACGGAGTTTAGAAGTATCAGGGTCGGACGTCCAGCCGGGCGCGAGATATGGACTGCGGTTTGCTTGAGTTGACCAAAACAGAAGAACGAAACAATGATGACACGCATCACAATCGCCACGGCGATGTTGTTGAGCTTTGCGGCGACTGTCTATGCCGCCTGCCCGCTCTGCCCTTGAGACTGCGCACC
Organism: Pseudomonadota bacterium; assembly: GCA_021813195.1. The sequence continues at coordinate 9,621 of JAKALI010000033.1, read as the reverse complement.
AAGAAGCCTGAGGGAGGGTCGTATGTACGAGAAGACTTTGGCGGCGGGTGGCTTGCTCGCGGCGATCGCCGCCTCGACATGCTGCGTCCTTCCTCTGGCGCTTGGTTCGCTGGGGCTCGGTGGCGCACTCGTCGTTGGCCTCGGCGTGCTGGCGCCCTATCAGACAATGTTCCGTCTTGCCGCCATCGCGTTGTTGGGGGCCGGCCTCTGGCTGGCATACGCGCGCAAGCCCGTCCTAGCGGACGGCGCGGCCTGCGCCCCGTGCCGATCGGCGGGCTGGACAAAGCCGACGCTGTGGGCAGGCGCCGCAGTATTGTCCGTGGTGCTCAGCGAGCCCGTGTGGGCACGGTGGCTCGCATGACGGACGCGACCGCCGGCCATATTCCGGCACAGCCGGCTTCCATCATCCTTCAATCCACGATCACGTGCCCCAAATGCGGTCATCGCTCGACCGAGATGATGCCGATCGATGCCTGCCAGTACATCCACGTGTGCAAGCAGTGCGACGCGCAGCTGAAGCCGAAGAGAGGCGATTGCTGCGTCTACTGCTCCTACGGCGACGTGCCCTGCCCACCGATCCAGGAGGAGCGGCCGGGGTGTTGCGCCGAGGGTAAGTCGTGCGCTTGAGCAGGCTTTCACGAGTTGTGCACAAATGACGCGCGGCCCGGTCTCGCGGGCCCCGCCTGCGCATGGGCCTTTGCTGCCTTCCAACCAACGGAAGGTGTCAATCGGCGTCCAAAGTTGACCCCCCGTATTGCCTCACGAAGGAATGTTACCCGTCTGAGACCTGCGCGGTGCGTGAAGCTCTTGTCGCAACTTGCGCCGGCGGAGCGGCTGTGGGCGGGGCGGAGAGCATTCGATTCGTAGCGCCGTCCACAGTCGCGGGCGGATCGCTCTCTGTGGCCACCGCTGGCTCGGTCACGGCTGCGAGTAAAGTCTCGGCTGCCTTGCGTCGCATTGACCGCAGCAGCCGCTGCACGGTCGAGTGCTGCTTTCCCCCGAACGTCGCCGGGTCGACCCTGGCGAGTCGGCCGACGATTGCCAGCGCCGTGATGTCTGGCTCGGCCGCAAGCCAGCCGCCGATCGTGGCCAGATGCGGATCGAGCTTCGAGGGCACGCAGAAAAGCTGGCGACGCCTCGACGGCCACAACCAGTTGCCAAAACTGATCCTGGGTGTGAAGTTCGCCGACGGGCTCGAGGTCCGCCATGGCGACCCGTCAGCACGCGACCGCCGCCGCCTGACCGGCCCGGCCGTCACCAACAATTGGCGATAGCTCCCCCGCGCGACGGCGCAAATTCTGCCATCTAATGGTTCGCATTGTCCGACATTAACCATACGACGCACCGGCGGAGCGGCGACAGGCAACCTGCCCACCCGCTCCGCCAGGACAGCGAGTTGGGTCAAGGCCTCAGGTACGCGTACCCTTCTCGCTGCTGCAGGCGCGTGATCTCAGCCACTCCAGACGGCACGAACGTGGCCTCGGGTATGAACTGGCTCTTCTCCAGCTGCCGATTGCGCAGCGTGATCTGACATACCTCGAACTGCACGCCCTGCGTCTTCAATTGCTCGACGGATATGTTGAAGGGGTTGCCGTTCTTATCCTTGGCGCCTTCGAACAGCATGTCGACGCCTCGCGCATGGGTCACGACGACGATCTTCGCCTTCGGATTCACCTCCAGGTGGTTGCCAATGTTGCGCAGCGCGTCATTGGCCTGCGACTCCGTGTTATTGATGTGATAGACGACTTTGTCAGGTCCTACCGGGTCGTCGGCTGCCGCGGCGGGTCCAGCGGCCGACAGCACAAGCGCTGTGGCAGCGATAATTAGCGACTTCCTCATTGGCGGTTCTCCTTGGGTTTTCCCTGGGGCACGGTGCGGACGCGGGTCGATGATGCAATCCGGAATGCCTGAATTGCCCTATCGGAACCGGCGTCGCTTTATTCCCAGGGCTCTCAGGGAATAAAATAGCAGTTGTGGCGATTATCCCGAAGGGGGACCCATGCGCGACGATTGGGAGCGGGAGCGGTTCGAGCGGCTGATGCTGCCGCACCTCGACGCTGCCTACAGCCTCGCGCGCTGGCTAACGCGGAATGACGAACTCGCCGAGGACGCGGTTCAGGAGGCCTTCTTGCGGGCGTTGCGGTTCTTCGGCTCTCTGCGGGGCGACGACGCTAGACCTTGGTTCCTGCGCATCGTTCGCAACGCTTGCTACGAGCTTCAGCAGCGCGAGCAGCTGCCCGGCCCTGCCGAGCATTTCGACGAGGAACAGCATGGGGTAGAGGCGTTTGCGGCGGGCGCGGTGGTCGTTCTACCCGTGAGCCCTGAGGCCGCCGCCATCGCGCGTGCCGATAGCGTGTTGGTGCGGGAGTGCCTTGCCTCCCTGCCTCGCGACTTTCACGAAGTCTTGGTCTTGAGGGAAATCGAGGGCTGCTCGTACAGGGAAATTGCCGACATCGTCGGGGCGCCGATCGGCACGGTGATGTCACGCCTCTCTCGCGCGCGCCGCCTGCTTCAGGGCGTAATCACCGAACGTGTCAGGCCCAGGGATACCGGAACATGAAATGCGCTGAAGTCAGCCGTCTGCTGAACCCTTATGCTGATGAGGAGTTAGAGCTGCAAAGCGCGCTCGCGGTCGAGGCGCATCTGCAAGAATGCTTCAAGTGCCGGGCCGCCATGGCTGGCATACAGGCTCTGCGGGAGGCGATCTCCCGCGCCTGCGAACCCGCAAAGTCGCCCAACCGGCTGCGCAAAGAGGTGCAGTCTCGGCTTGCTGGAGCTGCCCCGTTGCGACAGGCCAGTTCACTGGGAGCCTGGCTGGCGGCGGCACCCGGGATCGCAGCGTTGCTCATCGTCGGTTGGCTCGCGCTGGCGCAACCCTGGAGCGTAGGTTCCGGTGCAGGGACAGCGCAGGGGACCCGGGTCGTCTATCACATCGCCGGAAGCGACAACGTTAACGCGAATCTGCGCACCCTGAAGAACCATCTCGACGCGATGCCCGACTTGCGGGTGGTTGTCGTTGCGCACAGCGACGGTATCAAGTTCCTGCTTCAGGGGGCCACGGACGCCGAAGGGCGGTCGTATGCTCTGGTGCTGCGCGATCTGCGCGAACGTGGCGTCGAGTTCCGCGTCTGCACGAACACGCTTACTCGCAATCAGATCGATACGCGAACGGTGGTGTCTGAGGCGGTGCTGGTGCCTTCGGGCATCGCGGAGATCAGCCGCCTGCAGAAGCGTGAGGGGTACACCTACCTGCGACTTTGAGGCAGGTGCCGCGCCTCGGCAGCGCGTCGACACGAGTGGGGGAGGGTTGAGTGATTGCCGCTGTGCTCTGAAATCGCTGATTTGCCTCGGGGGTCCGGGTCTGTTAGAAACACAGCGAAATGGTTTCGTGCTCCCGGTGACGACTAACCGACTATGACCTGACAGTAAAACTGCCCCACCACCAGCTGGTTCGAAGGAGGCCGAAGGGTCATGAAGGGCGTTTCGCCTTGCTCTTCATTCGTCTCCCTGGTGTCGACATGCTCGCTCGCGCTGCCTGTCAGGGACCGCTTTGGAACGACGAGCGGCTCGCGGCGCACGAACTCCAGCTCAATTTGCCGCTGGTTCGACGCTCGCATGGACGCAACCGCCTGGCTTGATGGCGACCAGCGGGGTGCGTCGGCCTCGTCGATGTCGACACGCAGGTATAGCGGCGACGTTCTGCCCATGATTACCAGCGGCGGCTGAGCCTCGGGAGAGACATAATCACCAAGCCGCACGTTCAACTGCAGCACAGCCCCGACGATTGGCGACCTCACAGTCCTCAAGGCGCCTCAAGCGATCCGAACCTCGGTCATCATGCCTGTGGCCATGTGATAAAGGTGGTGACAGTGCAGTCCCCGATCACGCTCACGACCGAAGGCGAAGCCTCGCCACTTGCCCCCTATCGTGACGGCGCGCCTGTGCTCCACTGGCATGGCGATATCTTCGATCTGCCTGCCGGCGCCACACGGCTGGCCGCGACCTCGATCACCCCGAACCAGGCCTTCAGCGCCGGCAGGACCGCGCTCGGTCTCCAGTTCCATGGCGAGTGCGACGGCCGCGATATCGAGCACTGGCTCGTCGGACATGCCGCAGAGCTTGCCGGCGCGCGGGTCGACGTCACGGCCCTTCGCGCCGCGTCACGGATCGAAGGAGCCAAGGCGAAAGCAGCCGGAGTCGTGGCCCTGGCGCGCTGGCTCGATCAGTTGCCCGAGGAGCAGACATGACTGAACGATGGCAGTCTGCTCCGGAACTCGCCGTCTCGCGCTGGTTCAACACAGCCGAGCCTCTGACGCTCAACAAACTGCGCGGCCGGATCGTCATCCTGCACGCCTTCCAGATGCTGTGCCCCGGCTGCGTCGCGCACGGCACGCCGCAAGCGGAGAAGCTGCACCGCATCATGCGTGACAACGACGATGTCGCCGTCATAGGTCTTCACGCGGTGTTCGAGCATCACGCCGCGATGACGCCCGTGTCGCTCGAAGCCTTCATCCACGAGTATCGGCTGTCCATGCCGATCGCCGTCGATCAGGCCGGCGATGGCACGCCGATCCCGGTGACCATGCAGCGCTACTCGATGCGCGGCACGCCGACGACGATCATCATCGATCGCGCCGGACGCATCCGCCACCACGGCTTCGGACAGGACGACGATCTGGCGCTCGGGCTGCGTGTCGGTGCCCTGCTTGCAGAGCCGATCAGCGATCGCGGGAACTCGCCATCGGAGGGGTGCACCGCGGGAGTCTGTTCCGCACCGGAGCCCCCGGCATGATCGAGCCTGTGACATGTGTGCCGATCGTGCTCGCCGGCAAGCTCGCGCCGCTCGGTACGAACGGGATCATGAGCGGGATCGCCAAGTGCGTCGTTCCGGGTCCCTGGACCATCACACCTCTCGGCATCGAAGGCGATGCGCAGGGCGACCTCGAGCACCATGGCGGGCCCGAGAAGGCCCTCCACCACTATCCGCGCGATCATTACGCGACATGGCAAGCCGAGATCGGGCAGCATCCACTGCTGCAAGCCCCGGGCGCCTTCGGCGAGAACCTCTCCACCCGCGGCTGGACCGAAGCCAACGTCTGCATCGGCGACGTCGTTCGCTTCGGATCAGTGGTCTTGCAGGTCAGCCAGGGCCGACAGCCCTGTTTCAAGCTCAATCGCCGCTTCGGCCTCGAGGACATGGCAGTTTCGGTTCAGCGCACGGCGCGCACCGGCTGGTATTATCGAGTACATGAGGCAGGACGTGCCCGTGAACGAGCCGAGCTCGCGCTCATCGACCGTCCGCGGCCCGATTGGGCCCTGACGCGCCTCATTAGACTGCTCTATGTCGATACCCACGATCGCGAGGCATTGAGTGAGGCGGCAGCGATCCCGGAACTCGCCGAGGGCTGGCGCGCACTGTTTCGGCGCCGCTATGAGCGCGGCGTGACGGAGGACTGGAGCCAGAGGCTGAGGGGGCGATAGGCAAAGCCGGCGGTGCCGTCCCGAACATCCATGATCGAGTATGCCACGCGACCGGCGCGGTCCCACCGGCATTGCGTGCGGATATCCATGCCGTCTCGTCGCGCCCGCCCTTCACCGGGCCATTTCCGACCTCAGTGAGACATCAGTACCGGCACTGTCGCATGCTGCAGAACATGCCGCGTAGCGCCGCCTGGAGCTTGGTCGTCGCACGGGGCTGCAACTCCTCGAACAGGAACGCCGCGACCGAGCCCGTGCGCGAGGGATCGAGCAGCGATTCCCCCTCGAAGCACTGCCCCGCGTGCGGCGGTGGACGACCTGGATACTGGTCGCCCCGAATTGCCTGGTCTGCGGAGATGCCCTCACACCGGAGACCTATGCACGCCTGCGTGGCGGAGAGACCGCACAGATGGTGTTCGCCGACCTGCTGTACAACATGCAGATCGACGGCCACGTCTCGGACCTCGGCGCGAAAAAGCATCGTGAGGAAGCGAGATATGTGTCGCTGGATCGCGGTTCTACCATCCCCACTCGAAGCGGGCTCCTACGTTGCCGTTGCCGTTCTGGCTGACGGAGGTGTTTCCGTTCTTGCCGAACTGAAACAAGGCATAGCCATTGTCGTTTCCATTCTGCGTGATCGAGCCGGAGTTGCCGCGGCCGCGCTGGAAGACGCCGGCCCAATTGTTCTCGCCATGCTGGGCGATGGCGGCGCCGTTGCCGCGGCCATGTTGATCGACCCTCGCGCGGTTCTTCTTTTTCAGGCTTCGCGCAGTCGAATAGAGCTGCAGGCCGGTCCTGAGCGCCTCGGCCTCTTCACCGCGCGGCGACACCGTGAAACCGATGCGCCCACCTGCCGATGCGGGGGCTGGGACGAGAGACAATGCGACGAACGCCGCGACGGCCACGGAGCAAGCGGCCTTCCGCGCCATTGACCTCGAAATCGTTGCCTCTGTCATCGTTGAGTACTCCCATCGCGAGACGCAGCGGTCTCCAACCGTGCCATGACTATATTCCGCCGGGCCTGAATGGTCACAGAATGGCCTGTTCAACAGGCATTCATGGACTGCCTTGCAAACCGCTGCCACTGACCGGCCCTCGAATACAAATGGGCCCCGCAGCCGGGGCCCAGTAAGCGATGAAGCGGTTTTCGGTTCGAACGCGCTATAGCGCCCCGGCCGCACTCTCATGGCACTCGATCGTGCTGCCAATTTTCTTCACGGTCAGCTTGGCCTTGTAACGTCCGGCATCGCCGCCCAGCGTCACAATTCCGAGGGAAGTTTCCCGGCCGGGTGCGGCTTCGAAGCTTCCGCTCTGGTTGATGTCGGAGCTGCCGCCGCCACCTGACTTCGCGACCACGATATCATAGGAACCGGCAATTGCGGTCCTGGAGACCACAATACCCTCGAGGACGGTCGTGCCGGAGCGCTTCTTGACGTCGATCCGGCATGTCATGCCGGAGGCCGATGCCTCGACATGCCCGGCACCAAAGGCCGCAGCCGCACCCGCCAGCGTGCCGAGAGCAAGTGCTATGCTGAGAACAATCCTTGCGCCTGGCGCATCAACACCACCTGAATGATGGAACATGGTTCAATCCTCCACCAAGTGAGGGAGAGCGGACGAAATGCCCGCTCTCGGAAGGCGTCCCTTTGGTCAGATGGACCCCACCTGCACGCTAGTCCTGCACGATAACGGACACGTTGCCGGCCCCGACCTGAGTTGTCGTTGCGCGGTTGTTGCGTCCGGCCTGGATCACACCGACGGCGTTGCCGCTGCCATCCTGTGTCGTGACGACGGTATGGCCGCTGCCGAACTGGCCGACGCCGACGATATTGCGGCTGCCATTCTGATACGTATTTGCAGAATTGCGCCGGCCGTTCTGACCGATGACGGCGCGGTTTCCATAGCCGTACTGATTGGAGATCACGGCGTTCCGGCGACCCTCCTGATAGACAGTCAAGCGATTGCGTGATCCGCGCTGGCTGCCGCCCGCGCCGTTGCCGTAACCGTACTGCTCGATCGAAACCGACGAATCCCAAGCGAATGCAGGCGCGGCGCCCATGCCGAAGCTCAGCGCGATCAGGCTCATTTTGACGAGGTTGTGCATATTTCGCTCCTTCGAATTCTGCGCTCACGATGCGAGGCAACTGGACCACGACTATCGTGGCTGAATGGAAGACTATGAAATTTCTATTGAATGCACCCTGAACCCGCAGTTCACGACGCATTCATGGATGAGGCAAGGCGTTCGGGCGCGTCGTGCGCCGCAATTTCGGTTCTCTCGTAAGCGACGCCGTTGGCCGCTTGGCCCGGCTTTCTCACAGCCACTGGCAGACGGATTGAGGACGTGTGACAGCGGGTTTGGCGTGAGTGGCCGTTCCAAGAATGAACTGGCCCAATGACCGGGCGCTCGTCGCGCAACTGCTTGGCGATCGAAAGCCCGAAGTCGAGTCCTGCCCTGACGCCGGCCCCGGTGATGCGGTTGCGGTCGACGACCACACGCCGGTCGACGGGTTCGGCGCCGAAGTCACCGAGCGACTCCCGGGTCAGCCAGTGCGAAGTGGCCCGGTATCCTTTCAGGAGACCCGCGGCACCAAGCAGGAGCGAGCCGGTGCAGACGCTGGTGACGAGCTTCGCCCGAACGCCTCGATCCTTGAGGAACGCGATGGTATCGGCGTCCATCATGGTGGCGAGAGTGCCGCCGGTGCCGCCCGGAACGCAGATGATGTCGAGGTCTTTCGGACACTCGTCGAAGGTCGCCGAAGGCACGATGGCCACCTTCTGGTCGCTCACGACCGGCTCGCGCGACTTGGCGACGATGTGGACCGGTCGGCTACGCGTCGGGCGCCAGCAGTTTGTCATCCTTGCGCAGGATATAGGTGTCCATGATCCAGCCGTGGCGGGTGCGTGCCTGCTGCCGCGCCGACATGATCCGCTGGCCGACTTTGACCAGCGGTCCGGAGAGTATGATCTCCTCGGGCATGCCGAGATAGGCGCCCCACCAAATCGAGACGCCGGTCGGATCGACACTGTCGAATGCACAGCCGGCGTCGAGCATGACGACGACGGTATTGACGCCGACCGGCCAGCCGGCTTCGCGAAGATTGCGGGCGGTCGTCACCTGAAACGGTTCGCCCACCTCGTTGATGGGAATCCGGTGCGCCGCGCACAGCGCTTGAATGGCCGTGATGCCAGGGATCACCGCGACCGTCAGCGGCAGGTTCTCCGCCACCAGATCCGCGATGCGCAGGCTGCTGTCGTAGAGCGACGGATCGCCCCAGATCAGCAGCGCCACCCGGCCGGTCTGTCCGAGATGCGTGGTGATGCACTGCCTCCACAGTTCGGCAATGGAGCGGTGCCACGCGGCGACGGTCGCGGGATAGTCGGCGGGCGCGGACTGGCGGTGGGGGAGGTCGATTTCGACAATTCTGGTCGCCGGATTGGTGACCACGTCGGCGCAAAGCGTGCGCCTGAGCTCGGCGAGGTCGTCCTTGGCGTTGCCCTTGCGCGGGATCACGATCAGATCGGCGGCAACGAGGCCACGGATAGCCTGCCGCGTCAGGTGGTCGGGGTTCCCGGTGCCGATGCCAATCAGGGTCAGCTCGATCATGGCGGGTTCCCGCGTGCAGGCAAATCGAAAAGACACGACCCGAGCGGGGCGCGCCTCTCCGGACCCACAAGTCTCTTCAGCCGGCCAGGGCCATTGCCGACGTCAGGCCGCAGCGAACAGGCGCGGCGTGACGACGCGCGAGCCCTCGGGGTCGCGCATCGTCTTCGCCGCGGCGAGAACCGCCAGATCCGCTAGCGGCTCGATCAGGACGACGGCCATATATGCGGCGCCGAACGACGCCACTGCTGCGAGGTTCTCGGCGCCGAAGCCGCCGCCATAGAACGCCCAGAACGCAACCCAGGCCACGACACCGCCCTGGTAGGTGGTCGAGAGCGCCAGGGCCTGCGTGTACTTGAGATCGACATAGGCGGTCTGCGGCGCAATGATCCGCTTGGCCAGCATGTGCAGGGCGAACATCGGCACCAGCAGCGTCGTCAGGTTCGCGCCGTACTGCGGCAGGTCGCTCGGTGCGAACAACAGCCCCTGGATCAGCAGGCCCATGGCCAGTCCGATTGCCGCAGGACCGGCGCCGAGGA